>PTLJ01000008.1 GCA_002938045.1 Alphaproteobacteria bacterium MarineAlpha3_Bin4 | reverse complement strand
CCAGCGAGGCCCCGGCCGAAGAAACACCAACGGAAGAGCCTGCCGCCGAGGAGGTTGCAGCCAGCGAGGCCCCGGCCGAAGAAACACCAACGGAAGAGCCTGCCGCCGAGGAGGTTGCAGCCAGCGAGGCCCCGGCCGAGGATAGCGCAGCTGAAGAGGCGTTAGCTGCCGAGGAGGCACCACCCGAAGAGACGCCAGCCGGCGACGACAAAGACCAGTAAAATGAGGGCAGCTAGAACGCGATGACGGCAAGAGGCAATACGGCAACCCGTGTCTGCGTTGGCACCATATCCAGTCCGCACGGGTTGTCCGGCGAGATCCGGATTAACAGCTACATGGTGAATCCGGATGACATCGCCGTGTACGGCCCGCTGGCGGACGCGTCTGGTGAACGATGGTTCGAGATTGAGATCGTTGGCCGCTCGCGCAACCAGTTAATCGCCCGCATCGCTAGCGTCGACGACCGGAATGCGGCGGAGGCCCTGAATGGTGTCGAGTTGTTCTTGCTGAGGAGCGAGCTGCCAGAAACGGAGGAGGACGAGTTCTACCATACGGACCTAATCGGTTTGCGGGCCGAACTTGATGACGGCCATTCCTTGGGCACAGTGCGCGCGGTTCACGACTACGGCGCCGGCGCCATGATCGAACTGGCGGGCGGCGTTCAAAACGGGCTGATGGTTCCGTTCAACAAGGCGGTGGTGCCGATGATCGATGTCGACGGCGGCAGGATCATGATCGACCCGCCGGACGGGCTGTTGGAACCGCCGGAAGAGGAAATGACGGAAGTGAACCGGAATTGACAAGTGGCTAAGCAAGGTACCATCTGGACGGCGAAGGTCCTGACCTTATTCCCGGAGATGTTTCCCGGGCCACTCGGTGCGAGCCTCGTCGGACAAAGCCTGAAGGACGGGGCGTGGTCGCTGGAAACGGTGGACATTCGAGATTTTGCGAGCGATAAACACCGCACCGTGGACGATGCGCCGTTCGGCGGCGGCCCGGGTATGGTGATGCGGCCGGATGTCGTCGACGCAGCAATCCGTTCGGCGAAGGAAGCGGTCGCCAGCCTGCCGTTGATCTACCTGACCCCGAGCGGCCGGCCGATAGATCAGGCGCGGGTCCGCGAACTAGCCGGCGGTTCGGGCGTAGTTGTCATTTGCGGTCGATTCGAGGGCCTTGACCAACGTGTCCTTGACGAGCACCCAATCGAGGAGGTTAGCCTCGGCGATTTTGTTCTTTCCGGGGGCGAGCCGGCGGCAATAGTGTTAATTGACGCCTGTGTAAGGTTGTTGCCGGGAATCGTCGGCAACGTGGAGAGCCTGGCAGAGGAGAGTTTCGAGCAGGGACTACTTGAGTATCCCCAATACACGCGCCCGCAAGAATGGCATAACCGCAGCGTACCGGAGGTTTTGACTTCGGGCCACCATGAAAGGATCCGAGCTTGGCGGCTGGCCGAGGCGGAGAGGATTACGAAAGCGCGGCGGCCTGATTTGTGGGCACGATATGCCGGTGGAACCCGCTGAGACGCTAGACCAGGGTATTCAAACATCGCGGCCCGCGCGCAAGGGCAAAGAGACCACGGAAAGAAAGTAGACGAAGGGAATTGGGCCATGAATATGATCGATGAACTTCAAAACGAACAAATTGAAAAGCTATCAGCTAAACGCCGTATCCCAACCTTCGCTCCGGGAGATACACTGCGTGTCAACGTCAAGGTCGTCGAGGGCTCGCGCGAGCGCATCCAGGTCTTCGAGGGTGTTTGCATCGGACGCAAGAACGCTGGGCTAAATTCAGCCTTTACGGTGCGCAAACTGAGTTACGGCGAGGGCGTCGAGCGTGTGTTCCCACTCTATTCGCCGGCCATCGCCGACATCGACGTGATTCGCCGCGGCGACGTGCGCCGGGCCAAGCTCTATTATCTGCGCGGTCGTACTGGTAAGCGCGCCCGCATCGCCGAGAAGACCGACGGCTATTCGGCCAAGATCGCCGCCGAGGAGAAGCGTGCCGCCGCAGAGACACGTGGCGGAAACGAGAAGAAGTCTCGCAAGAAGGGTAGGAAGAACAAGGTCGAGGTGCCGGAGACTGGCGCCGCAGTGACGCCGGCAAAAATCATCGAAGCGACCGAGGTCGCCAAGGTCAAAACTCGGGAAACAAGGGCCGTGACCGAGGCGCTGGAGACGGAAGAGAAGCCAAAGAAGACGGCCAAGACGAGGAAGAAGAAAGCCGACGCTGAGGACGGCGAGGCGGGCGGCAAATAAGTCGCCCTGGCATTTGAGCGAGGGAAAGAGCTCATGACAAAACCACGGACCCTGTTCGATAAGATCTGGGATGCGCACCTGGTCAACGTCCAGGACGATGGCACCTGCCTGATCTACATAGACCGCCACTTGGTGCACGAGGTAACCAGCCCGCAAGCCTTTGAGGGCCTGCGCAACGCAGGTCATCGCGTGCGCCGTCCGGACGCAACGCTTGCCGTCGCCGACCACAACGTACCAACCACCGACCGCAGCCAGGGCATTGACGACAAAGAAAGCCACATCCAGGTCGAAGAGCTGTCCAAGAACTGCGCCGAATTTGGCATTGAACTGTTCGACATGAATGACCTGCGCCAGGGCATCGTCCATATCATCGGTCCGGAGCAAGGCTTCACCCTGCCCGGCACGACCATCGTTTGCGGCGATTCACACACCGCTACGCACGGCGCCTTTGGGGCACTCGCCTTCGGCATTGGCACGTCCGAGGTGGAGCACGTGTTGGCAACTCAGACTCTACTGCAGGCGCCCTTGAAGAACATGCGCATCAGCGTCGACGGAGACCTCGCTGAGGGCATTACGGCCAAGGACCTGATCCTCGCAATCATCGGCCAAATCGGCACCGCTGGCGGCACCGGACATGTAATCGAATACTCAGGTAAGGCGGTCCAGAATCTGACTATGGAAGGCCGCATGACGGTCTGCAACATGACCATCGAGGGAGGTGCGCGGGCCGGTCTAATCGCGCCCGACGAAACCACCTTAACCTACCTCAAGGGGCGCCCGATGTCGCCCAAAGGCGCAGTCTGGGAAGCGGCTGTCAATGACTGGAAGACCCTTCCCAGCGATGAAGGCTCGCGCTATGAAACGGAAGTCATCATCAACGCCGCCGACATCATGCCGCAGGTGACCTGGGGCACCAGCCCCGAGGATGTAGTGTCGATCACCGGCCGTGTGCCCGATCCAGCCGACTTCTACGACGAAGGCAAGCGTGACGCCGTGCGTATGGCACTCGACTACATGGGCCTGGAAGCTGGTACGCCGATGACCAATATCACTGTCAAGCATGTATTCATCGGGTCGTGCACGAACGGCCGCATTGAGGATATTCGCATTGTCGCCCGCGTCGCGGAGGGTAGGAAGGTGGCCGATGGCGTGCGCGCCCTCGTTGTACCTGGCTCTGGCCTGATCAAGGAGCAGGCCGAGCAGGAAGGACTGGATGCGATCCTTCGAGAAGCCGGCTTCGAATGGCGTGAGCCCGGCTGTTCCATGTGCCTTGCCATGAACGCCGACAAGGTCCCGCCCGGCGAACGCTGTGCGTCGACGTCGAACCGCAACTTCAAGGGACGCCAGGGCTACATGAGCCGCACACACCTAGTCAGTCCGGCGATGGCAGCGGCAGCCGCCGTCACTGGGCACCTGGCGGATGTGCGCGATCTCTAGGGGGGTGCGGGGTATGGAAAAATTCACCACGCTGACTGGCGTCGCCGCGCCACTGCACATGATCAACGTCGACACCGACATGATCATCCCCAAGCAATTTCTGAAAACAATCAAGCGTTCGGGGCTCGGCAAGCACTTGTTCGACGAGATGCGCTACGATCCCGAGGGAAACGAGAACCCGAACTTCGTCCTCAACAAGTCGACTTACCGCGACGCCAAGATCATCGTCGCCTCGGAGAACTTCGGCTGCGGGTCGAGCCGAGAGCATGCGCCTTGGGCGCTATTGGATTTCGGCATCCGCTGCATCATCGCGCCGAGCTTCGGCGATATCTTCTACAACAACTGCTTCAAGAACGGCATGCTACCAATCCGCGTCTCCAAGCAGGATCTCGACAAGCTGATGGAACACGCCAAGCGCGGCGCCAACACAACCCTGACCGTCGATCTAGAGGCCCAGACCATCTGCGGTCCCAGCGGCGGCGAGGTTACCTTCGAAATTGACGCGTTCAAGAAGCAGTGCCTGCTGGAGGGCCTCAACGAAATCGGCCTGACCTTGCAGGAGGTCGACAAGATTGAACGCTTCGAGGACGGACAGCGGGCGAGCCGGCCCTGGCTCTACGTCGGCGCCGCCGAGTAATAGCCACCCCCGCTGAAACGAACGGACGAGCGATATGGCTGCCAACAAGAAGCTTCTGATGTTGCCAGGCGACGGCATCGGACCCGAGGTAATGGGTGAAGTCCGGCGTGTCATCGAATGGATGGATTGCCGCCGCCACGTGTCGTTTGACGTCATCGACGACCTGGTCGGCGGCACCGCCTACGACGCCCATGGCACGTCGCTCACAGACGAAACGCTAGCCAAGGCGATGAGTGTCGACGCGGTACTGCTGGGCGCCGTTGGCGGGCCGAAGTGGGATAATGTCGAGCGCCAACACCGGCCCGAAGCCGGGCTGTTGAAACTCAGGAAGGAGATGGACCTGTTCGCTAACCTGCGCCCGGCGACGGTGATACCGGCGCTGGCCAACGCGTCGAGCCTCAAGGAGCACATCGTATCCGGCCTCGACATGATGTTCGTGCGCGAACTCACCGGCGGCGCCTACTTTAGCAAACCGAAACTGATCGAGGACCTGCCTGGCGGCGGCCAGCGGGCTGTCGACACGCAGGTCTATAGCACAGCCGAGATCGACCGCGTCTGCCGCGTCGCCTTCGAACTCGCCGGTAAGCGAGTGGGCAAACTGCATTCGGTCGAGAAGGCCAACGTCATGGAGACCGGTGTGCTATGGCGCGCTGTAGCGACAGCGGTCGGCGAAGACTACCCGGAAATCGAGCTCCTGCACATGTACGCCGACAACTGTGCTATGCAGCTAGTGCGCGAGCCGAAGCAGTTCGACGTCATCGTCACCGACAACTTATTTGGCGACATCCTTTCAGACTGCGCGGCGATGCTGACTGGTTCCTTGGGCATGTTGCCGTCGGCCAGCCTTGGTGCCGCCGACGAGAGCGGCCGCCGGAAGGCGCTCTACGAACCGGTGCACGGCTCGGCGCCGGACATCGCCGGCGAGAAAAAGGCAAACCCGCTGGCAATGCTGCTGAGTTGCGCCATGATGCTGCGCTACAGTTTTGACATGGCCGAGGACGCTGATCTGATCGAGCAGGCGGTTGCCAACGTGCTGGGCCAAGGGCTTCGCACCGACGACATTATGCAAGATGGCATGACCGCGGTCTCGACCGACCAGATGGGCGAGGCGGTGACAGACGAGCTCGACAAGCTGGCGGCTTAGGCGCTGCGCCTATTGCAATCGTCTTTAGAAGCAGTTAAGACTGCCGCCGCCCGGAGCAAATGGAAATGTTTTCAGAGATCGAAATCGCGATTTTCGCCGTTGCCGCCGCCATCATCAGTGTGAATGCGATTGCGTCCGGCTCCGGCGTGGCGACCACGAAACCCTAGCCCAAGACTACCGGTTAAGCGAGCCGTAACCATTATTGTATACTGGGCCCGCGAGACTTCCGCTGGCCTTTCGTTTTTTTGGAGTATCGCGGTAGCCTTCGGGGTCACCAAGGAACGAAGAGTAAGATAATGGGTTACAGAGTTGCCGTCGTCGGTGCCACCGGAAATGTCGGGCGCGAGATGCTGCAGATCCTTGCCGAACGCGAGTTTCCCGCCGACGAGGTCATCGCGCTAGCGTCGGCACGCTCGGTCGGCACCGAGGTGTCCTACGGCGAGGACGATGTGCTCAAGATCCGAAAACTGGACGACTTCGATTTCACCAACATCGATATCGTGCTGTCATCGCCCGGTGCAAGTGTCTCGGCAAAGTATTCTACGATCGCCGCCGAGGCTGGCGCCGTCGTCATAGACAACACATCGTATTTCCGCATGGAGCCGGACGTGCCGCTGGTGGTGCCGGAGGTCAACCCGGACGCCATCGCTGGCTACAAGAAGCGCGGCATCATCGCTAACCCTAACTGCTCGACGATCCAGATGGTGATGGTTCTCAAGCCGTTGCACGACATTGCGCGGATCAAGCGCGTCGTCGTCGCCACCTATCAATCAGTCTCCGGCAGCGGCAAGGTAGCCATGGACGAGTTGTTCAACCAGACCCGCGGCATCTTCGTCAACGAACCGGTGCAGCAGCACCAGGAAGAGTTCACCAAGCAGATCGCATTCAACGTCATCCCCCACATCGACATCTTCATGGATGACGGCTCGACCAAGGAAGAGTGGAAGATGGCAGCCGAGACAAATAAGATCCTCGACCCGGACATCCGGATGACGGCGACCTGCGTGCGCGCGCCGGTGTTCATAGGCCACGCCGAGGCCATCAACATCGAGTTTGCCAAGCCGATTACCGAAGACCAGGCCCGCGAGGCATTGCGCGCCGCACCGGGTGTCAGCGTCATCGACAACCGTGTCGACGAGGGCTATGTGACGCCGGCCGAATGCGCCGGCGAGGACGCTGTCTTCGTCAGCCGAATCCGCTGCGACCCGACAATCGAGAATGGCCTCAATATTTGGTGCGTGTCGGACAACCTACGTAAGGGCGCCGCCCTCAACACGGTGCAAATCGCCGAAGAGCTGATCCGCTCCCATATGCAAAAGGCAGCCTGAGCCGCGCTGTCGAGCGGACGGCGAATCGGCCGCGATTCGTTGTCGGTAGAAATGGAGGCCGGCGGTCTATGTGCCGGCCCTTGCGGCGGCTCTTCAACCGACCGACCGTTGGTATTTTTTCCTCACCAGTAGCTACCTCGATTGGACCGTCGTCGGCACAGAGGCCCTTGTCTCTGTTGCCGAACACGGTATCGCAACAATAGACCACTTCAGCACAGCATGCTTTGAGGCTGTTGCTAACCTGGCCGTAGCGACATGGAATTGTACGGACAGGATAGCCATCGCGCGAGCTTGTCACATCGGACCGAGAGTTTATAGTTTGCCGCTGTTCCTGGTTTGACAGGGATTAATCTGTCAGGGAGACCGATGATGTCCACAACCGCACGTCCACGCCGGTCCGTCCTCTATATGCCCGGCTCCAACGCCCGCGCCCTCGAAAAGGGTCGTACCCTGGCCGCCGACGGCCTGATACTTGACCTCGAGGACGCCGTCGCGCCCGACGCTAAGCTGTCGGCCCGCGAACAAATAGCCGCAGCCCTGGATGAAGGCGGCTACGGTTATCGCGAACTGATCGTCCGCACCAATGGCCTCGATAGCGAATGGGGCGAGGACGACATCAAGACCGCCGCCGCCATGAGTGCCGATGCGGTGCTGCTGCCCAAGGTTGAGAGCGGCAAGATGGTGCGCGATGCCGAAGCCATTCTCGATACCGCAGGTGGCCCCAAAGACCTGCCGATCTGGTGCATGATGGAAACGCCCTTGGGCATGCTTCACGCGGAAGAGATCGCCTTCGCCAGTCCACGGATTGGTTGTCTGGTGATGGGGACGTCGGACCTGGCAACCGACTTGAAGGCCGCCCATACACCCGACCGCATCCCGTTCATCACTTCACTCGGGCTTTGTCTGCTCGCCGCACGCGCCGCCCACGTTTCGATACTCGACGGCGTACACTTGGATCTAAACGACGAAGAGGCCTTCGTCTCTGCCTGCCGGCAGGGCGTCGAGCTCGGTTTCGATGGAAAGACCCTGATCCATCCCAAGACCATCGACATGGCCAATGAGGCGTTTTCGCCATCCGCGAAAGAAATCGAGTGGTCGAAGCGAATCATCGAGGCGCACGCCGAGGCCGAGGGGGAAGGCCGCGGCGTGGTCCTGGTCGACGGTCGCCTGATCGAGAACCTGCATGTAGAGGAGGCCAAGCGCCTGGTCGAGATGGCCGAGGCCATCGAGGCGATAAACCAGACGGCTGAATAGGCGCCCGGCGATAGCCGTCGCCGACAGTAGCGGAAACTTCTTCGAGGAATTCCGTTTCGGTCAGGGGATGTCCACGCCACGCCACGAACGGTCACCGAGGGCTACATGACATTCTGCACTAAACTGCATGCGCTTCGCAGCACATTCTTCCTAAACCTTCGCCAAGGACTTAGGCCTTGAGGCGGACCCCGTCGACGACCTACTCACCTTTCTCATAGGTTTCGGAAAGACCGTGCCTTACGTTTCCTTGAACGCCATCGCCAACCTGGGCTACGTCGATGGCCGATTTGACGAGACCGTCTATCCGAATATAAATCTGCTCAAGTCTTGGCGAACGAAGACATTGTGGTAAACAGTGCAGAAATAATTAAAAATTGTTGTCACGGATACGAGCTTTGCTAATAAAAGAGGTGTCAGGAACGTAGGACCTGGGAAACCCACGTTACGCGCTGCCGAGACAGCGCTCCTGACACCTCTTGGAGCCGGCCAGGCTCCGTGCACTTGAAAGCGGTTTGCGTTCCGCCCTTCCCTTCCATGGACGTACCCTGGGCAGAGACCGTCCTTGGAGAGGTGAGCGTGGCCCGTTTCCGGGAGGTCCGTTGCCAGACCCCATTCCGCGCTCCGTCGCAACAAAAACCTCTTACACGTACGGACCTTCGGGTGTTCGCTGATCGGAGGGTCCCCCCGATCAGCATGACCCAAAGGGGCATGAGCCCCAAGATCGCCACGGCACCTACAAGCAGGAAACCGCGTCTTTCCATTTGCGTCGCACCACAAACCGGTGAAACCGGCCTGAAGGTCCGCTGCTTCACGGAGCCGGTCCGTCCCCACCAGGGAGGTCGACCGTTCCGCGAAAGGTCCGCCTCGCACTCAACGAGACTTTTGCCAACATCCGAACGGCCATTTGGCGGGAACACCCACCTGCCCACTCGGCTGCCCCTCGGTCCGGGCGATGTTCGCACACCTCCCTCGCCTAAGAGCGGCTCCTTCATCCGTGGCCCGCTGGACCCAAGGGACCCGACGACATAACGAATGATGTCACCGCTTCAACGCTTTCGCGTACACGGGAAATGATGAAAATTTGGCGAGTCAAATTCAATGTGGAACATGGTCGATTATTAAATAATCTGTGCATAACTGTTCTTCGTTTCCACAATCAGCCAACCACTTTTCCACACATCCGTTCACAGGAATAACGAAGATGACGTGAATCTAACAACTTATGCCAACGCTAGTCGCGCCATCGCCGGACGGCGCGGCGGCGGTCGACGAACAGAGGTCGCCTGCGTTTCGATTACCGCACTGGCAATCATTGACTTCCTCTGGGGCTCCGTTTACCAATTAAATTAACGTTTGGCGCGTCCTAATCACGGACAAGGCATTGCCCATGGCAAGCGAAAACCGGCCGCTCTCGCCCCACCTGCAGGTCTACCGGCCACAAATCACCTCCATCCTATCGATCATCCACCGGCTTACCGGTGTGACGCTCGCGGCAGGCGCGCTGTTGTTCGCCTGCTGGATCCTGGCAGCAACCTACGGTGAAGACGCGTTCGCGTTTGCTCAGAGGATGCTCGGCTCGTGGTTCGGCCAGTTGGTCCTTCTCGGTTTCACGTTTGCGCTCTTCTACCACCTTGGCAACGGAATCCGGCATCTAGCCTGGGACGCAGGTTGGGGGTTTGAGATGGACAAACTGCGCGTTAGCGGCTGGATCGTCGTCCTGTTCTCGCTGTTGATGACGTGCGTCACCTTCATCGCCGCCTACACCGCCGCAGGAGGCACGTGATGCAACACCGATCGGCTCTCGACAAGGTACGGCACCTCGGCTCGACCCATAGCGGCGCCGAGCATTGGTGGTCGGAACGCCTGACCGCTATCGCCCTGGTTCCGCTATCGCTGTGGTTCGTCTATTCAGCAATCGGATTGACCGGCGCCGACTTGGCCGAGTTCAAAGCCTGGATCGGTCTATACGGCAATCCTGTACTGTTGATCCTGTTTATCTTCTGCATGTTCCATCACGGTCATCTCGGTGTGCAGGTCGTGATCGAGGACTACGTCCACAACGAACAAGTCAAGTTCCTCGCCATCATCTCCACCAAGTTCGTCGCCGTGCTGTTCGGTACCGCTTCGGCGTTTGCCGTCCTTCAGTTGACCTTCAGGATTTGACAGCTAATGGCGAAATCCTACGAAATCACAGATCACAAGTACGACGTCATCGTCGTCGGCGCCGGCGGCGCCGGCTTGCGCGCGACCTTCGGCATGGCCATCGCCGGGTTGAAGACGGCCTGCATCACCAAGGTCTTCCCGACCCGCAGCCACACTGTCGCCGCCCAAGGCGGTATCAGCGCGGCGCTCGGCAATATGGCTGAAGACCATTGGGAGTGGCATATGTACGATACCGTCAAGGGCGCTGATTGGCTCGGCGACCAGGACGCCATCGAATACATGTGCCGTGAGGCGGTGCCGTCGGTAGTCGAGCTCGAGCATTACGGCGTTCCGTTCTCGCGTACCGACGAGGGCAAGATCTACCAGCGCCCCTTCGGCGGCCACATGCGTAACTTTGGCGAGGCGCCGGTACAGCGCGCCTGCGCGGCGGCCGACCGCACCGGTCATGCGATCCTGCACACGCTTTACCAACAGAGCCTCAAGCACCACGCCGAGTTCTACGTCGAATACGTGGCTCTCGATTTGATCATGGGCGACGACGGCACTTGCGAGGGCGTCGTCGCCTGGAACCTCGATGACGGCACCATCCACGTCTTCCGCGGCCACATCATCGCGCTCGCCACCGGCGGGTACGGTCGGGCTTATTTCTCGTGCACGTCGGCCCATACCTGCACCGGTGATGGCAACGCCATGATTGCGCGCGCTGGCCTGCCGCTTCAGGATCAGGAGTTCGTGCAGTTCCACCCGACCGGTATGTACGGGTCCGGCTGCCTGATCACCGAAGGCGCGCGCGGCGAAGGCGGCTACCTGACCAACTCCGAGGGCGCGCGCTTCATGGAGCGCTACGCACCGACGGCCAAGGACTTGGCCAGCCGCGACGTCGTCAGTCGTTCGATGACCGTCGAAATTCGTGAGGGACGCGGTATCGGCGACGAGAGAGATCACATTCACCTACATCTCGAGCACCTCGGCGCCGACTTGCTACACGAGCGGCTACCTGGGATAACCGAATCGGCCCGCATTTTTGCCGGCGTCGATGCTACCCAGGAACCGATCCCGGTGCTGCCAACGGTGCACTATAACATGGGCGGCATACCGACTAACCACATGACCCAGGCGCTCAACCCGACCGTCAACGATCCCGACGCCATCGCACCGGGCCTGATGGCGATCGGCGAATGTGCCTGCGCGTCTGTGCACGGCGCCAACCGGCTCGGTACCAACTCGCTTCTCGATCTCGTCGTCTTCGGCCGCGCTGCGTCGATTAAGGCGCGAGAATTGATTGTGCCGGGGAAGCCGCTCAGGCCATTTCGCACGGGCTGTGCCGACAAGGCCCTCGACCGCTTCGACCGGCTGCGGCACTCCAAGGGCGGCACGCCGACGGCAGAAATCCGCCTCAACCTGCAACGCCTAATGCAGAACGACGCGGCCGTGTTCCGCACCTCTGAGGTGCTCCAGGACGGTTGCCGGAAGATCGAAGAAGTTTGGGCGCAGATGGAAGACATCTGCATCGCCGACCGCTCCATGATCTGGAATTCGGACCTGGTCGAGAGCCTAGAGCTCGAAAATTTGATGATCAACGCTAAGGCGACGATATATTCCGCTGAGGCCCGGCACGAGAGCCGTGGCGCCCACGCCCACGAAGACCACCCCAACCGCGACGACGACATCTGGATGAAGCACACGCTGGCCTGGGTCGACGACAAAGGCAAGACCCGGCTCGACTACCGGCCGGTACACACCTATACGCTGACTGATGAGGTCGAATACATCGAGCCCAAGCCTCGGATTTACTAGTGGAGACGGACAGATGGTCGAATTCATGCTTCCCGCCAACTCCCGCCCGACCAAGGGAAAGAGCCATCCGGCCGCGCCAGGGGCGACGCGGATCAAGAAATTTCACGTCTACCGCTACGACCCCGATCTGGGAGAGAAGCCGCGCATCGACACCTTCGGGGTCGACCTCGACAGTTGCGGGCCAATGGTGCTCGACGCCCTGATCAAGATCAAGAACGAGATCGATTCGACCCTGACCTTTCGCCGTTCGTGCCGCGAGGGGGTGTGTGGATCCTGCGCCTTCAACGTCGATGGCACCAACACGCTCGCCTGCACCAAGGCGATCGACGATATAAAGGGCGAGGTCAAGGTCTATCCACTGCCACACATGCCGGTGATCAAGGACCTGGTACCCGACCTCTCCATCCCCTACGCCCAATACCAGTCGATCAAGCCATGGCTGCAGGCCGACACGCCGGCGCACGAGCGCGAGCGCTTGCAAGCCCCGGAAGAGCGGGCGATGCTCGACGGGCTTTGGGAATGCATCCTGTGTTTCTGCTGCCAGACCAGTTGCCCGAGCTATTGGTGGAACGGGGACAGGTACTTGGGCCCTGCGGTCCTGCTACAATCCTACCGCTGGATCGCTGATTCCCGAGACGAGGCCGCAGGCGAGCGTCTCGACGAGCTCGACGATCCGTTCCGGCTCTATCGCTGTCACACGATCATGAACTGCACCAACACTTGTCCCAAGGGCCTGAATCCGGGTCAGGCAATCGGCAAAATCAAAGAAGACCTGTTCAAGCGCCGCTGACCGGCGTTGGTGGTTCCGTTCCGTAAACGAAAAGGCTGCCGTGTCCGCTGGCCGATTTCCGTGATTTTCGATAAGGGTTTACGGCGGCGCTTAGGCGAGATCGATGGTGCCGTCGATGTCAGTGCTGAGCCCGAGTTGTTCGATGCTAAGCGTGACACGCGCCTTGACCTTCTCGTCGCCGGATAGCCGGCCATCGTCGATCGCGGTGCGGACGGCGGCCTCGATCTCACGCTGAGAAGTGACGCCCACAATCTTCAAGAACTTGCGCAATTGCATATTAAAGACTTCTTCGTCCACTGGTCTCTCCTTTCTTCCTCGGGTTCGGACAGTATTCTGCCCGCCGAAATAGCCTTAGCGTTTTCAACAATTCGGCCCCTTTCATAATGCCAATCAACGTTTCGCTTCCCACCGAGTTCAATTCTGACGCCAATATAGGGACATGGTTACAACACGACAACGGAGAACCACGCTATGAATGTGTCTGATGCCTCCGGCGACGCCGAGGAGATGGTTGCCCTCCTAATGGACCCTGACTAAGACTTATGGGAGCGACACTAACAACAACTGGTCTTTAAACAACCTGGACGAGGCCGCCTTCAGCTATACGGCGCGCGACATCGTCGCCATAGAGGTGCCGATCGCGTGCCTCGG
Organism: Alphaproteobacteria bacterium MarineAlpha3_Bin4; assembly: GCA_002938045.1. Lineage (GTDB taxonomy): Bacteria > Pseudomonadota > Alphaproteobacteria > Rhodospirillales > Casp-alpha2 > PTLJ01. Next base: position 2,446 of record PTLJ01000008.1, on the reverse strand, counting down.
GGGCTAGTTCAAGATGAACCAGAACCGAAGGCTCGAGAACGCCGCCAGCGCTATCACCGGCCTTAAGGGCCTAGGCGACACCATAGCCTACACCGTTGTAATGCTTATGGAACAACGCCAGGCCGAGAGGCTGGGTTAGGTTGGTTCTCCGGCGGACGGCGGTCGGAACGGCTGCGTAAGCATCTGATCCAGCCTGAGGTCGTTCTCCTCGCGGAACACCGGCAGGCCGATAGTCATATCCGTGTGGCCAGCGTCAGGCTGGGCCCGATAGGTGTCGAAGATGCGGTCCCACCACGGCAGATTGAAGCCGAAGTTGCTGTCGGTCTCGGTCCGCACCGCCGAATGGTGGACCCTGTGCATATCCGGTGTTACCACCACCCACCGCAAAACGCGGTCGACCCCAGCCGGCAGGACAACGTTGCCGTGGTTAAACATCGACGTCGCATTGAGCAACACCTCGAAGATCACCACCGCCACCGCAGGCGCGCCAAGCGCCGCTACCACTGCTATCTTGATGACAATGGATAGAAGGATCTCGATCGGATGGAAACGGACCCCCGTGGTGACGTCAAAATCGAGATCCGCGTGGTGCAGGCGGTGCAACCGCCATAGCGGCGGGAGATAATGAAACAGAACGTGTTGGGCGTAGATCGCCAGATCGAGCACCACCACCGATAGCACTACGGAGGACCAAAACGGTAACTCGAGCATGTTCAAGATCCCCCAGCCCTTTTCTGCCGCAATCACGCCAACGCCGGATGGCAGCAACGGGAATACCAACCGCACCAGGACCGTGTTGAGTGCGATGATGCCAAGATTGCCAGTCCAGCGCCGCCGGCGCACCACCTGCAGATGACGTTTTGGCGCTGCTAACTCCCAAACAACCATCGCCACGAGAACGCCAAAAAAGCACGCCAAGCGGATTATGCCCTCGTGGTCGAGAATATAATGGCGCATGTGATTTGTGCTCCTGGCTTCGCCGTCGATCCAAATATAGGCTGCCGGGGCCGGCAGGCAAAGCGACGAAAGACCGATCAAGTTGCGTTGTTTCGTATAGTTTTTGGGCTTATGTTGCGGTGCCATGAACCTCTATCAATTGCTCCAGGCGCGCGCCGAGATGGAAAAGCCGGTCCGCGTCGCGCTGGTCGGCGCTGGCAAGTTTGGCTCGATGTTTTTGGCCCAGGCCCAGCGCACGCCCGGTATGCACGTGCTCGGTGTCGCTGATCTCTCGGTCGAGCGCGCCCGCGACGCGCTCGCCACCACCGGTTGGCCAGCCGAGCGGACTGACGCAGACTCAGCCGCAAAGGCGTTGGCCCAGGGCACGACCCTGATCACCGACGACGCCGAGGCGCTGATCACCGCCGGTGGCCTCGACGTCGTTATCGAAGCGACGGGCGTGCCCGAAGCCGGCATCTGCCACGCGCTTGCCGCCATCGAGCGCGGCTGCCATGTAGTTATGGTAAATGTCGAGGCCGACGTTCTGGTTGGGCCACTGCTGGCCGCGAAGGCGCGTAAAGCCGGTGTCGTCTACAGCCTGGCCTACGGTGACCAGCCAGCACTGATCTGTGAGCAGGTGGATTGGGCTCGAGCAGCCGGCTTCGATATCGTAGCCGCCGGCAAGGGAACCCTCTACATGCCGGAGTTCCACGCCTCGACACCGGACACGGTTTGGGATCATTACGGCCTGAGTGCGGCGCACGCCGAGAAGAGCGGCATGAACGCTAAGATGTTCAATTCCTTCCTGGACGGCACCAAGTCGGGGATCGAGATGGCAGCTGTCGCCAACGCCACCGGCCTGACGCCGGCACCGGGTGGCTTGACCTTTCCGCCCTGCCCGGTCGAGGAGATCGCGACTACCCTGATCCCGAAAACCGAGGGCGGCGCGCTGCACCACAAGGGGCAAGTGGAGGTGATTTCGAGCCGGAGCCGCGACGGCAACGACCTTGCCAACGACCTACGCTGGGGTGTTTACGTGGTGTTCGAGGCGGCAGATGGCTACGTCGAGCGCTGTTTCGCCGATTACGGCCTGATCACCAATCCGTCCGGGCACTATTCAGCATTGTGGCGGCCCTATCACCTGATCGGCCTCGAGCTCGGCATCAGCGTCGCCTCGGCGGCGTTGCGCGGGGAGGCGACGGGCGCGCCGACCGACTTCCGCGCCGACGTCGCAGCAACCACCAAGCGCGACCTCAAACCAGGTGACAGCCTCGACGGTGAGGGCGGCTACACGGTCTGGGGCCAGCTGATGACAGCTGGTGATTCGCTCGGCTTCAGCGCAGTGCCCATTGGCCTCGCCCACGGACTAACCATCAAAAAGCCAATCAGCGAGGGCAATGTCGTAACCTGGGCTGACGTCGAGATCAGCAACGACCTGGCCGCCTCAGTGGCACTCGCGACGCGTCGTGAGATGGAAATCTCGATGACCCCACCATCCGGTAAAAATCGA
>PTLJ01000079.1 GCA_002938045.1 Alphaproteobacteria bacterium MarineAlpha3_Bin4 | reverse complement strand
TTACCTCCCCCTGCGATGGTCTCGGCCTTTGCTGCCACTTCGCTATCGGCATTCGTCTTGTCGCCGCTGCCGGCGCCTTGGGCATCGGCGAACTCATAGGCCGCCGCTTCAGCGACTTCCTTCTCTCCAATCTTCGTTTTATCCGATCGCCGCTGCCGGGACCGCCGGCGCTTGCCGCCGTCCTCGTCGCCGACGGCCACGTTCGTTGCGCGCTTAGTATTGTGGGCTTGCGGCTTGCCTTCGTCATCTCCCAATTCTATCCGGTGATCCGGCGGGATTAATGAATCGTCGTTCTGAAGGAAGATGGAAATCTTGCAACGCTGCTCAATTTCCGCCATCACTGAACGCTTGTGGTTAAACAGATACAGGGCCACGTCCGTCGGAATGAAGAAAGTCACTGAGTCGACACATTGCTGAGAGGCCTCACCCTCGATGATCCGGAGCATATGAAGCGCGGTTGACTCGGTCGAACGCCTAACCCCGGATCCTGCACAGTTCGGGCACGGCTCCGAGCTGGTCTCGATCAAGCTCGGACGCAAACGCTGACGTGACAGTTCCAGAAGCCCGAACGGGCTGATTCGCCCGATTTGGATTCTCGCCCGGTCCGATCGCATGGCATCCTTCAGTTGTCGTTCGACCTTGCCTTGGTTACGGTTGACCTCCATGTCAATGAAATCAATCACGATTAGGCCCGACAGATCCCGCAGCCGCAGCTGGCGCGCAATTTCGGTCGCCGCCTCCAGGTTTGTCTTGAGGGCCGTTTCCTCGATATTGCGTTCGCGCGTGGCACGCCCCGAGTTGACGTCGATGGAGACGAGTGCTTCGGTCGGATTGATGACGATATATCCACCCGATTTTAGCTGTACTTCAGGCGAATGAATGGCGTCGAGTTGGCACTCCACCTGGTATTCGTTAATCAGCGAAACGCCGTCGCCTTTATGACGCTGGACCCGCTTAGCATGGCTTGGGATCAATAGCTTCATAAAATCTTTGGCGGTGCGATAGCCGTTTTCGCCATCGATGATAATCTTTTCGATGTCCTTGGTGTAAAGATCGCGGATCGAGCGCCTGATCAGGTTACCTTCCTCGTGAACCAGGCACGGCGCAATCGATTCGATGGTCAAGTCGCGGACGTTGGTCCACAGTCGGATCAGGTAATCGTAGTCGCGTTTGATCTCGACTTTCGATCGCTTCGACCCAGCGGTGCGGACGATTACCGCCATGCCGTCGGGGATGCCGAAATCATTGAGAATAGCCTTTAGGCTTTTGCGCTCGGCTACGTTGGCAATCTTGCGCGATATGCCGCCGCCGCGAGCGGTGTTTGGCATCAATACGCAATAGCGCCCGGCCAGCGATAGATAGGTCGTCAAGGCGGCGCCCTTGGTGCGGCGCTCCTCCTTCACGACCTGAACAAGCAGAATCTGGCGGCGCTTAATAACTTCCTGAATCTTGTAATTGCGTTGGATTTTAGCGGGTCGGCGGGCTGCGACCTCCTCGCTGTCGTCGCCGCCCAAGGTTTCGACGCCGCCCTCCTCGGCGGTGTCGTAATTGGTCGCTTCAGCGGCCGCGGCCGCTGAGCCGTCGGCGGCATCCTTGGCCAGGATAGCTTCACGGTCGGCGACGGGAATCTGATAGTAATCGGGGTGAATCTCGTTAAACGCTAGGAACCCGTGACGATTACCGCCGTAGTCGACGAACGCCGCCTGCAGGGACGGTTCGACCCTGGTGACCTTAGCGAGATAGATGTTGCCCTTGAGTGGCCTTCTGGATTCAACTTCGACGTCGAAATTTTCCAGACGGGTTCCATCGACGATCACGACCCGAGTCTCTTCCGGCTGCGTGGCGTCGATAAGCATTTGTTTGGGTGCCATTAAATTCAAAACTCCATAGTACGTCCGCAACGGCGGTCCAATGGCCCGCCTCAGGGAACGTGCGTGTTTGAGAAACACCGGCGGCGCCTGCGAAATCCACTTCCGTCATATATTGCGACGGAGAACTAATCGGGAAGTTTCGCGCTGCTCTATCCGGCATAAGAAAAAACCTCAAGGCAATAGCCCGGATGATCTAGATTAAAACACACGATCCAACTCCGCTAGGTAACACCAGAGCGGATCGCGCATCGAATTTTTACGCTTCGCGACAAACCCATCGCCCGTCGGTGATATGTTCGATTCCGAGCCGGGACGGCTGAGCGTCACGCCGTTAACATAACCGTAGTAATATGGTTCTACAATGTTCTTCTTAACTTGTTATCGTGCGTTCTCGGTTTTAGGTCCAGCGGTGCCGGCCGCTCTATTGGGCGTTGAACCGATCGAGCGGGTGACCTAATATTTAGTCCGTCTGGCACTGGGCTGACGCAATATGTGGGGGAATATGGGACCTCACCGACTGTTTTTGATTATGGTAGCGGCTGCTTTCTTGGTGATGGCCGCCGTCAAAACGGTTTCTGCTGCCGAAGCCGTGGTGACCGATGCCCGGGTCGGCACCTACGCCCAGGCGACGCGAGTCGTGCTTGAGTATTCTAAGCCGCTCACGTTCACCGTCTTCACCCTCGGCAACCCCAGCCGGGTCGTCGTCGACATGCCTGAGGTCGGCTGGCGCCTGCCACCGCGGCCGTTGCCGAAGCGAACCGGCCTATTCGATAAAATGCGCTACGGCCTTTACAAGGCCGGTCAGTCGCGCATTGTGTTGGATGTGACCGAACCGGTCCGGATCGGTAAGGCCTTCGTCATCAAGCCGGACGACGGGCACGGTCACCGTTTTGTTCTCGATTTGGTGCGCACAACAGAAGCCGCGTTTTTGAAACGGCTCAAGGGGCCGGCGTTAAGCGTCACGGCTGGGGGGAATGCTCCGGCGCAGCCGCGCGCGGCTGCGTTGACTGTGCCGCAACAGAGCGCCGTTCAACCGCAGCCCGCGGCCTTACAGTCGCCGGCCTTCCGGTTGGCGCCACGCAAGCCAGCCATTCGCCCGCACGCAAAGAAGAAAGTGGTCGTCATCGATCCAGGCCACGGCGGCGTCGACCCTGGCGCCATAGGTCACTCCGGCACCTACGAAAAACACATTACCCTCGTCGTCAGCCGCGAATTGAAGCGACAACTGGAGGCGACGGGCCAATACCGTGTATTACTCACTCGCCGCCGCGATTTTTTCATCCGGCTCCGCGACCGAGTTCAATTTGCCCGCGAGGCAGGCGCCGAGCTATTCATCTCCATCCATGCCGACACCATCAAAAACCGCTCGATCAGTGGCTCGTCGGTCTATACACTCTCCGAGAATGCGTCGGACAAGATGGCGGCAGAACTGGCCGAGAAGGAGAACAAGGCCGACCTCATCGCCGGCATCGACCTGACCCACGAGACACCGGTTATCGCCAATATACTGATCAGCCTGAGGCAACGCGATTCGATGAATCAGTCGGCCCGTTTTGCCGCCCTGTTAATCAAGCATCTGAAGCGCCGGACTATGGTACTGCGCAACACACATCGTATGGCCGGTTTTGCCGTCCTGAAGGCGCCGGACGTGCCGTCGGTGCTGATAGAAACTGGGTTCCTGTCGAACAAGACCGATGAGCAGCGGCTGCGCTCGCGAGCCTACCGCAACAAGATGGCGACGGCGATCGTCGAGGCGATCGGCGCCTATTTTTTACAAGTCGAGGAAGCGACCCGCAGATAGCCGGCCATAGCTTCGCCATAATTTGCTATTATCCCTCCAATGCTGTGGGCCATCCCGCTGCCGGCGGCTGAGCGCTTTGACTGGTAAATGCTTAGAGCCTTTCTGACGATCATCGGACTGCTGCTGATCATCGGCACCATCGGCGCCGGCGGCGTCTTCTACGTGTTTTACGAGTTTGGCCGCGCACTTCCCGACTACCACCAACTCGCCGATTACGAACCACCGGTGATGACTCGGGTGCACGCTGGCGATGGGCGCTTGCTCGCCGAATACGCGATCGAGAAACGCGTCTTCGTGCCTATCGGCGCAATGCCGCGCCGCGTCATCAACGCTTTCCTGGCGGCCGAAGACAAGAACTTTTACACGCATCCTGGGATTGACTTTGCCGGCATCGTCCGCGCTGTCGTTACCAACGTCAAGAACCTCGGCGAGTCGCGCCGCCCAGTCGGCGCCTCGACCATAACCCAGCAGGTGGCGAAGAACTTTCTGCTCACCAACGAAGTCTCGTGGAGCCGCAAGATCAAAGAGGCGATACTGGCCTTCCGCATTGAGAGAGCTTTCGAGAAGGGCCGCATCCTCGAGCTTTACCTCAACGAAATCTATCTTGGCTTCAGCTCCTATGGTGTCGCCTTGGCGGCGCTCAACTATTTCAACAAGTCGATGGACGAGCTGACGATAGCCGAGGCGGCTTTCCTAGCGGCACTACCGAAGGCACCCAACAACTACAATCCCGTGACCAAGCCTGCGGCCGCGCGCGCGCGCCGCGACTGGGTTATCGGCCGCATGCAGGCGGACCGTTTCATCACTTCCGAGGAAGCCGAACTGGCGCGCCACGAACCATTCGAGATCCGTCACCGCTCTGAGACAGAATTCGTCAGCGCCGATTATTTTGCTGAAGAAGTACGGCGCGAACTGGCCGAGCGCTACGGCGAGGAGGAACTCTACAAGGGCGGGTTGTCGGTGCGCACCACCGTCGATCCAACCCTGCAGAACATCGCCGAGAAAGCGTTGCGTGACGGCCTAATCTCCTATGACCGCCGGCACGGTTGGCGCGGACCGGTGACGACGTTGCCAGGGAGCCAACGCCTCGATGACACCGCCGACTGGCGCCGCGCCCTGGCTCAAGTCGAGCGGCCGAAGGGCTTCGACTCGTGGTTGCTGGCGGCGGTCCTCGGCTCCGACGAAATCGCCGCCCATATTGGACTCGACGACGGTGCAAAAGGCACCATCCCGCTTGCCGAACTGACATGGGCCCGGGTCTGGATGGAGGGCCAGAAACTGGGGCCCAAGATCAAGGCGCCCGGCGACGTGCTCAGCCGTGGCCAGGTGGTCGCCGTCGAACCGGTGATCCTCGACGCTGACGGCAATCCCTACCCGGAGCGCACCTACGGTCTTCGGCAGCAGCCCGAGATCAACGGCGGCTTGGTCGTCATGGATCCGCACACCGGTCGCGTGTTGGCCATGGCCGGCGGTTATTCCTACGAACAAACCCAGTTTAACCGCGTCACCCAGGCCCGGCGTCAGCCGGGCTCGGCGTTCAAGCCAGTGGTCTATCTGGCGGCGCTCGATTCCGGCTATACACCGGCGACGCTGATCCTCGACGCGCCGTTTGTCATTGACCAGGGGCCAGGCCTCCCCAAGTGGCGGCCGGCCAACTACACGCGCAAGTTCTACGGCCCCTCGACCATGCGCCTCGGTATCGAGAAATCGCGCAACCTGATGACCGTACGAATGGCTCAGACTATTGGCATGGAGAAGGTCGCCGAATATGCTGAGAAGCTTGGCGTCGTCAACGAGCTGCCGGAGACTCTGGCCATGGCCTTGGGCGCAGGTGAGACGACGCTGATGAGGCTGACCACCGCCTACGCCATGTTCGTCAACGGCGGCAAGCGCGTCACGCCGACCCTGATCGATCGCATCCAGGATCGTCACGGCGCCACCGTCTTCCGCCACGACCGCCGCAACTGCTTGAAGTGCCGCGTGAGCTTCTGGACTGGCCAGGAGGCGCCGGTGCCGCCTGACGTGCGCCCGCAGGTGACGACGCCAGCCAGCGCCTATCAGGTCGTCAGCATGCTGCAGGGCGTCGTCCTGCGCGGCACCGGTAAGCGGGTCCGCACAGTCGGCAAACCCCTCGCCGGCAAAACCGGCACAACCAACCAGGAACGTGACACCTGGTTCATCGGCTTCACGCCCGACCTCGCCGTTGGCGTCTTCGCTGGCTTCGACACGCCAAGGCCCTTGGGCTACCACGAGACCGGTTCGTCGGTAGCGGCGCCAATTTTCCGTCGCTTCATGGTCGCTGCCTTGAAGGACAAGCCGGCGATCCCATTTCGCATCCCGCCTGGCATCCGCCTAGTACGAGTCGACGGCGCAACCGGGCGGCTTGCTCGCGCTGGCGACCAGAACGTGATCCTGGAGGCGTTCAAGCCAGGCACAGAGCCCACGGGCCGCGAGCAAGTCCTTGAAGGCGAGAGTTGGAGCGTCGTCACGCCGGCCGCGGTGCCGACGTCGAGAACCGGCGGACTGTATTGATCGGCCGCCTGGAATGCTGCTGCTCATGGTGCTTCGAGACGGTGTACCGTGCCGGCCGGACTCAAATGTCTGCATTTGCCCATGTTTGTCTACAACCAACCACCCTCCGCTGAGCCCCTGGCACGCTGCTCGGTTTGCGAGCAGCGGCGGCGCCCGCTTCGCGTTGTTTTGACGCGTGGCCACATTCGGTAAGGACGACGGCTTCCGGCCGCGACTTCATCCCATCTGGATCTACCAAGATCGGCCGAAATTGGCTACCCTCATAAGGCGTGAACCGAACGGGTGAAGACCGTGGCGAAGCGAAGCATTGCTGGCATAAGCAAGCCCTACCAGAGGCGCAACAAGCGGGTCGAGGTTCCAGCGATCCAGATATCGTTCCGCGGCCGGCGGTTCCATACCGACGACTGGAGCCTCGGCGGGTTCCGGATTAGTGACTTCCAGGGCGAGATGCGCAAGAACGAGGAGTTCATCGTCGACGGAATCTGGGCCGGCGACGACGACGACATCATTTCTGTGTGCATCAACTGTCGCGCGGTGCGCCGGAACGGGCCCAAGCTCTCCGCCGCCTTCGTCACCCTCAACACCGAGGCCTTCGAGGTCCTCGAGGCGCTGATGCTGCGCCGAAGGAAGTTCTTGGAGAAATTCAAGGTCCGTTAACGCATCATCCACGGCCTGCCTTGCTCCGGCCGCTGTCTGGCTTTAAAAGCTTGACCGAAGCAGCAACAACGACGAGCCTTTCATGCGCGCCGAAATCGGATCACGTACTGCCGAGATTAAGCAGTCTATCGAACTGCTGAGGAGGCATCTTTGACTACGATCAAGCTCAGACCCGCTTGCGCGAACTGAACGCACAGGCCGAGAGCCCGGATCTCTGGGACAACCCG
>PTLJ01000078.1 GCA_002938045.1 Alphaproteobacteria bacterium MarineAlpha3_Bin4 | reverse complement strand
CCGATGACTGCGAAATCGAGCTCCCACTTCTCGAAGATCGCCCGCGCTCGATCTTCATTGCCGGGCCTCAAGACCATCAGCATTCGCTCCTGGCTTTCGGAAAGCAGCATTTCGTAGGCTGTCATGCCGTCCTCGCGCTGCGGTACATGGTCGAGCTCCATCTCGACTCCGGTGCCACCGTTCGACGCCATCTCGAAGCTGGAGCAGGTCAAGCCAGCGGCGCCCATGTCCTGGATAGCGACGATGCAGTCGAACCTCATCAGCTCCAAACATGCCTCGATCAGGAGCTTCTCGGTGAACGGGTCGCCGACTTGCACGGTCGGGCGCTTTTCATCCGCATCTTCCGAAAATTCGGCCGAAGCCATGGTCGCGCCGTGGATGCCGTCGCGCCCAGTCTTGGAGCCGATGTAGACGATCGGGTTGCCGACGCCGGTCGCCGCTGAATAGAAGATCTTGTCCTGGTCAGCGAGGCCTACGGTCATGGCGTTGACAAGGATGTTACCGTCGTAGGCCGGGTCGAACTCGCATTCGCCGCCGATCGTCGGCACGCCAACGCAATTGCCGTAACCGCCGATGCCCGCGACGACACCGCTAACCAGGTGTTTGGTCTTCGGGTGGTCGGAGCTACCGAAGCGGAGCGCGTTCATGTTAGCGATGGGGCGTGCGCCCATGGTAAAGATATCACGCAGGATGCCGCCGACGCCGGTCGCAGCACCCTGGTAGGGCTCGATGTAGGACGGGTGATTATGGCTTTCCATTTTGAACACCGCCGCCTGGCCGTCGCCGATGTCGATTATGCCGGCGTTCTCACCCGGACCACAAATCACCTGCGGGCCCTCGGTCGGCAGGGTCTTCAGCCACTTCTTGGACGACTTGTAGGAGCAATGCTCCGACCACATAACCGAGAAGATGCCGAGCTCAGTGATGTTAGGCTCGCGGCCCATGATGTCGAGGACTTTCGCGTATTCTTCCTCGGTCAAGCCGTGGTTGGCGACGATTTCGGGAGTTATTTCGCTTCTCTCGCTCATGGGGGTCTTTTCTATCAAATGGTTTCTCGTTGGCAGCGGCCGCCTTATCGCCGTCGGGCACTCTCTGGGATGCGCCAGCAGCGCCGCTTGGCCGATGCCTTTCTGAGCAGGTGCCAGCCGTTCAGAAGCGGCATCGACTTGCCCCGAAAGGGAACCACCAGCACGACGCCGCCGATCGCCGCCTCGCTGGTCATCGCGGCGTTGGTGAACTGCAGGCCAATCCACACGCCCAAGACGAAGAAGGCCGGTAGCGCATCGGGAATCGGACGACCAGAGTCAGCACCTGGGCCCTGGGGTGCAATACCAAATAAGCGCCGAGGATGCTGAAAATGATGCCAAAGGCGCCGATGGTCGTGACTTCGGAACTCAAGTTGGTGGCGACGTGCGCGCTCGAGGCCATCAATCCGCAAAGCAGGTAGAAGGCAAGGAATCGGCCGTGGCCCATTGGGTCTTCGACGTTGTCGCCGAAGACCCAAAAGTAAAGCATATTGCAGATCAGGTGCATCCAGCGGCCGTGAAGAAACATTGACGTCAGCAGCGTCATCTCAGCCGGCGCCATGGCGAACTCCGGGGGCAGCTTCTTATCTCCTAACAGTACGACGGGTGGGGAGCCGAGGCCGTAAACGACCTGGGCGCTGTTTACGGTGCGGAGCGAGGCCTGCCAAAAGAACACGGCGACGCAAATAGCAATCAGCACCACGGTAACGTATTGGAAATGGATACGGGCAAGCGGATTGTCGTCCTTTAAGGGGATTAGCGCCATGGCGCAATATCCCCTATATCCTCAGACAGCGTCATCCCAGCGCCTGAACTAGGCCGTCGAACATGAGCCGTCCGTCGTTGCCGCCCAAGCTCGGATCGGAGAGACGCTCCGGATGCGGCATCAGACCCAAGACGTTGCGTTTGTCGTTGAGAATACCGGCGATGTCGTCCAGCGACCCATTCGGGTTGGCGCCGTTACCGCGGCTTCCGTCGGCGTTGACGTAGCGAAAGGCGATGCAGTCTTCGTCCCTCAGGCGCTTAAGCGTGTTTTCGTCAGCGAAGAAGTTGCCATCGTGGTGGCCGATCGGGATTCGGATAACGGCGTCCTTTCCATAGGCGCCGGTGAAGACGGAGTCGGTGGTCTCGACCTGCAAGTACACGTCCCGGCAGACGAACTTGAGCCCTGCGTTCCGCATAAGGACACCCAGCAAGAGCCCGCATTCGGTCAGTACTTGGAAGCCGTTGCAAATGCCCAAAACCGGCACGCCCTTATCGGCGCGCGCTTTGACCTCGCCCATCACTGGCGACAGCGATGCCAACGCACCGGAGCGCAGGTAATCGCCGTAGGAAAAACCGCCCGGGACGACAATTAGATCGACCTGGGCGAAATGAGCATCGCGGTGCCAGACCATCAGCGGCTCTGAGCCCATCGATTGCCTGAGCCCGACCTGCACGTCGCGGTCGCAATTGGAGCCGGGGAAGACGATGACAGCGGCTTTCATCGGGCGTTTAGGTCTCCGCAAAGTCGATGGAATAATTCTCGATCACCGTGTTGGCCAAGAGCTTCTCGCACATCTTCTCGACATTGGCCTGGGCTTTTGCCCGGTCGGTCTCGTCGAGGTCGAGTTCGATGTACTTACCCTGGCGGACACCGGAAACGCCGGCGAAGCCCAACGAGCCGAGCGCTTGCTCGACGGCCTTTCCCTGCGGGTCGAGGACGCCGGATTTTAGGGTAACGTGGATCTTGGCCTTCAAGACAGATTGCGTCCCTTACTGCAACACTTCCGGACCCTTGAGGTCGCCAGGGCCGCTTTCAGGCAGGATGCCCAGGCGCCTAGCGACTTCCTGGTAGGCTTCCTCGACGCGGCCGAGATCTCGGCGGAAGCGGTCTTTGTCCATCTTTTCGTTGGTCTCGATGTCCCACAGTCTGCAGCTATCGGGGCTGATCTCGTCGGCCAGTACAATGCGCATCTGCTCGTCTTCCCACAGGCGTCCAAACTCGAGCCGGAAATCAACCAGCCGGAGTCCAGTGCCGAGGAACAGCCCAACAAGGAAGTCGTTGATGCGCAGGCTCAAGGCCATGATGTCGTCCAGCTCCTGCGGAACTGCCCAGCCGAAGGCGGTGATGTGCTCCTCAGTAACCATCGGGTTATGGAGGTCGTTGGACTTGTAATAGTACTCAACGATAGAGCGTGGCAGTGGTGTCCCTTCCGGCATGCCGAAGCGCTCAGCCAAGGAGCCGGCAACGACATTGCGCATACAGACCGTGATCGGGATGATCTCGACCTCGCGCACAAGTTGCTCACGCATGTTGAGACGGCGCACGAAATGGGTTGGCACGCCGATGTCGTTGAGGCGCTGCATCAGGTATTCGGAGATACGGTTATTGAGCACTCCCTTTCCGGTGATGACGCCGCGCTTGGTGTTGTTGAACGCGTAGGTGTCGTCCTTGAAGTGCTGGACGAGGGTCCCCGGCTCCGGCCCTTCGAAGAGGACTTTGGCCCGACCCTCGTAAATCTGTCTGCGTCTACCCATGACCCGTGTCCGGTATCTAGCCCGCCTTTCTCCGGTCGCGCCCAGTGGAATGAGTGTCATATAGCAGGTGTCTTTGGTCAAAACAACGACACCAACTGTACGAACTCCAGTCCTGCTGGCTACAGCTCTACGGGCTCATAGGGAGCCCGGTCCGGTGGCCCGGCGGCGAAAAGCCACACCGGCCTGACACCGAAGCGGTCCACCGCCGGCAGCGCGATTAACGACGACGAGATGGTGCTGAAGCCGTCCGGCTCAGAAACGTTCATGGCATTAAGTGCCTCGTCGACGGTGCCGCGCGCCGCTAGCAGCGTCTGCCATTCGGACCAATCGCCGGTTTCCGGGTCCGGCGCACGGGCCGTCTCGAACTGGGACCGGTAGCGCGAAATTCGGGGTGACGCCGGGTCGTTGAGGTCGTAAGCGGTGATCATCGACAGCTCATCTGGCACCGACCACGCTTCAATGCCGTCCGCCCGGTACGTGGTACCGCGTTCCGCGCGCAACCAAAAGGCGTCGATGGCGTCGGCGACGACCAAATTGAAGGGACGATAGTTGGCCGCTTCGAGATGGCCGAGCGTCTCGGCTGCGCCGCAGGCCTCGGCGTGGTCGACAGCCTCCAGCGGCAGCTCGCCGCGGCTGCGCATCTCGGGTGCCGATCCGAGCGAGCCGGGTCGGTTAAGGACGCCAGCGACGACGCCGTCGTCGTTCAAGGCGAGCCATGTCCCGCCGGCCAGTTGGTCAAGGCCGGCAACCACATGTTCGCGGTCGGGCCAGTGCCGCGCCGGCGATTTCCAGGGCCGGTCCAACATCTCATCGCGGTTGGCGGCAAGAATCAGCGGCCAAGCATGCCCCGGCCGGCGGAGGATGACGAGGGTGCACATTTGAGGCCATAAATAGCGCCATTGCCGGGCCAAGGCCAGGAATGGGCGAACGTGAGGTTGCGGCGCCGGGCGTTCGCCGCTAAATAACGACGTAACGGTTGCAGCAAGCGACTAGTGGGGGAGGGAACAAAATGTCGAATGACGCCTTCGGGGACCGCGAAAGAGCTGAAGAAGCGAAGTTCAAGCAGGACCAAGAGTTGGAGTTCAAAGCCGCGGCGCGGCGCAATCGCCTGCTCGGCGAATGGCTGGCGCGCCAGTTCGGCATGATCAGCAGTGAGGTCGAGGGTTACGCCAGGGATATCGTCATGGTCGATTTCGACGAGCCGGGGATTGAGGACGTGATCCGCAAGGTGATGACCGATATCGAAAAACGCAACGCCGACATCTCGGAGGCTAACGTCCGCGCAAAGATCAGCGAGTTCGACAGGGTCGCTCATCAACAAATCTCGGCCGAATACCCGGGACCCCTTGATTCAGATCACAGGCAGATCGGCGATTGAAGGTTTCCAACTAGCCCTTACCGAATACGCGTTTGAATACCGTCTCAACGTGGCGGGCGTGGTGCGCCATGTCGAAAAGGCCTTCGAGCGCCGCCGCATCGAGGAATTCTGTGACTTCGGCATCGGCCTTTAACAATTCTAGGAAGTCGGCGCTCTCTTCCCACACCGGCATGGCGTTGCGCTGCACCACTTTGTAGGCGTCCTCGCGACTCATCCCGGACTGTGTCAGGGCCAGCAGCACCCTCTGTGAAAACACTAGGCCGCCCAATCGCTCGATGTTGGTTTGCATGGCTTCGGGGTAGACGACCAAATTCTCGATCACCCCGGCCAGGCGGATTAGCGCGAAATCGAGGGTTACGGTGGCGTCGGGGCCGATCAACCTTTCTACCGACGAATGCGAGATATCGCGTTCGTGCCACAGCGCAACATTCTCCATCGCTGGTGCTACGGCTGCGCGCACCAGTCGCGCCAGGCCGGTCAAGTTCTCGCTCAGCACCGGGTTGCGCTTGTGCGGCATTGCCGATGAGCCCTTCTGTCTCTTGGCGAAACATTCCTCGGCTTCGCGCACCTCGGTCCGCTGCAGGTGGCGAATCTCGGTCGCTAGGCGCTCTATGGAACTGGCGATGACGCCCAATGCCGCGAAGTAGGCTGCGTGGCGGTCACGTGGGATGACCTGGGTCGACACCGGCTCCGGCATCAGGCCGAGCTTTTTGGCGACGTGTTCCTCGACCGCCGGGTCGATGTTAGCGAAGGTGCCGACGGCGCCGGAGATGGCGCAGGTGGCGATCTCGGCCCGTGCCGCCTCTAGCCGCACGCGGCCTCGCCGGAACTCGGCGTAAAAGCTGGCCAGCTTGAGACCGAAGGTGGTCAGCTCGGCGTGGATGCCGTGACTGCGGCCCATGGTCGGTGTCATCTTGTGCTCGTGGGCGCGTTTCTCGAGAGCTGTCAGCACCCGGTCTATGTCGGCCAGTAGCACGTCGGTGGCCTGAGCTAGCTGCACCGCGAGGCAGGTGTCGAGCACGTCGGAAGACGTCATACCCTGATGCACGAATCGGGCTTCCTCGCCGATTTGTTCGGCGAGCTCGGTCAGGAACGCGATCACATCGTGCCTGGTCTCACGCTCGATCTCGTCAATGCGCTGGATACGGGTGTCGTCGTAGGGTTTGTCGCCGCGCGCCCACACCGCCTCGGCCGCCTCTTTCGGGATTACGCCAAGCTTGGCCAGGGCGTCGCAAGCGTGGGCCTCAATCTGGAACCAGATCCGGAATTTGTTGGCCGGTTCCCAGATGATAGCCACTTCCGCGCGGCTGTACCGGGTGATCATCGGTGTCCTTTGGTCATTGCTGTAAAACCAGGTGCGGGACCACGAGTCCGCAATCCCGCACCAAGAAACGTGATATATTCCGCAAATTCGGTGAAGTAAACCACGAGGCTCTAATTTGGACACCGTTCTCAGTCCCCAAGATCGCGATTTGAAGGCCATTCCGTTGATCGATGCGGGCGCCGACGGACCGTTGACACTACTCGACGCGGTGCCCGAGCACCTGGCCCGGATTATCGCCCACGGCGAAGACCATTACGGGTCGGCCGCACTCCGGGTCGGTGACGGTCTGTCGCGGCGCTGGCTCAAGCGCACCCGCAACCCCTACATCGCCGAGATCGATGCGGTCGCGGCGCGAATTGGCGGGCCGGGCGCGTACCTGCTCAACTTGTCGTTCGAATGGACCTGCACCGCTGGCGTCGGCCCCGACCCGTCGGGCGACGGTAACCGCATGCTCCGAACCCTCGACTGGCCGCTCGACGGACTCGGCGAAAACCTGATCGTCGCCCGCCACGAGACCGATGTCGGGCCCTACTACGATCTGACCTGGCCGGGCTTCGTCGGCACCGTCACGGCGATGGCGCCGGGACGCTTCTCGGCCGCCATCAACCAGCCGCCTATGCACCGCTATACACCGTCGTGCGGGCTCGACTGGCTGATTGGCCGGGCGCGGCTATGGTGGAGCCGCGAGCTGCCACCGCTGCACCTGCTGCGCCGTGTCTTTGAGACTTGCTGCGGCTACGACGATGCCCGCCAGGTGCTGATTCAGACGGAGCTAGCAATGCCGGCGTTCATTACCTTGAGCGGCCTGGCGCCGGACCAGGCTTGCGTGATTGAGCGCTCAGAGA
>PTLJ01000077.1 GCA_002938045.1 Alphaproteobacteria bacterium MarineAlpha3_Bin4 | reverse complement strand
GAAGGTTTTGAGAAATATCTGGACAAGAAGTTCACCGGCACCAAGCGCTTCGGTCTCGACGGTGGCGAGAGCCTGGTCCCAGCGATGGAGCAAATCTTCAAGCGTGGCAGCCAACTGGGCATCCAGGAGATAGTCCTCGGAATGGCTCATCGCGGGCGGCTCAACGTGCTTGCCAATGTTATGGCCAAGCCGTTCCAGGCCATATTCCACGAGTTCCAGGGGGGCTCCACCAAGCCCGATGACGTCGGCGGGTCTGGCGATGTCAAGTATCACCTGGGCTCGTCGTCGGACCGGGTGTTCGACGGCCGCTCCGTGCACTTGAGCCTGACCGCCAATCCGTCGCACCTGGAGGCCGTCAACACTGTTTGTTTGGGCAAGGTGCGGGCCAAGCAGGTGCAGCGCAACGACACTGAACGCGAGAAAGTGATGGCGCTTCTGCTGCATGGCGACGCCGCGTTCTCTGGTCAGGGCTTGGTGCCGGAAGCCTTCGACCTGTCGCACCTCCTGGGCTACCAGACCGGCGGCACCATTCATATTGTCATAAACAACCAGATCGGCTTTACCACCAGCCCGCGCTTTTCACGCTCGTCGCCCTATTGCTCTGACGTTGCTAAGATCGTCGCGGCACCGATTTTCCACGTTAACGCCGATGACGTAGAGGCCGTTGTCCACTGCGCTCGTATAGCTACCGAATACCGCCAACGGTTCAAGAAGGATGTGGTCATCGACATGATCTGCTACCGCAGGCACGGCCACAACGAGGGTGACGAGCCGATGTTCACGCAGCCCTTGATGTATAAGAAGATCGCCGAGCACCCGACGACACTTGAGATCTATGCTAAGAAGCTTGCCCACGAGGGTGTCGTCAGCGAAGAAGACACCGATGCAGAGATAGAGGGTTTCCAGAAGAAGCTCGACGCTGACTTTGAGGCGGCGCCAGGATACAAGGTCAACCAGGCCGATTGGCTCGACGGCGCTTGGGCCGGGTTATCGGTCGCCGCCGGCGATGCCCGGCGTGGCGATTCGGACGTCTCGCTGGAACGTCTCAAGGAAGTTGGCGAAGCCCTGACCCGGGTGCCAGATAATCACCACGTCAACACTAAGATCGTGCGCCAGCTCGAGGCTAAGAAAAAGATGTTTGAGACCGGCGAAGGCATCGACTGGACAACTGGCGAAGCACTCGCTTTCGGCACGCTTCTCTGCGAAGGCCACCCAGTACGGCTTTCGGGCCAGGATTCCGGCCGCGGTACGTTCTCACAACGCCATTCGGTGCTCGTAGATCAAGACACCGAAGAGCGTTATGTGCCATTAAACAACCTGCGCTTCGGCCAAGCCCCCTTTGAGGTCATCGACAGCCCCTTGAGCGAAGCTGGCGTGCTCGGCTTCGAATACGGCTACAGCCTGGCCGAGCCACAAATGTTGGTGCTTTGGGAGGCCCAGTTCGGCGATTTTGCCAACGGCGCGCAGGTGGTAATTGACCAATTTGTGTCTTCCGGTGAGCATAAGTGGTTGCGGATGTGTGGCCTGGTGATGCTGCTGCCGCACGGCTATGAGGGGCAGGGCCCCGAACACTCGTCTGCTCGCCTGGAGCGCTACCTGCAGCTCTGCGCCGAGGACAACATGCAAGTCTGCAATTGCTCGACACCAGCCAGCCTGTTCCACGTGCTCCGGCGCCAGCTCAGACGTGACTTCCGCAAACCACTGGTACTGATGACGCCGAAGTCACTGCTCAGACATAAGCGCTGCGTCTCCAAGCTTAGTGACTTTAGCGAAGGCACCACATTCCATCGAGTGCTTTGGGATGACGGAGAGGTCGCCGAGGATACCAAGATCCGCCGCGTCGTACTGTGCAGTGGCAAGGTCTATTTCGATCTTCTTGAAGAACGTGAAAGGCGCGGTGAAAGGGGCGTATACATCTTGCGCGTCGAGCAGATATTCCCGTTTCCAGACAAGGCCCTGGAAGAAGAGATCGGTCGCTTCAAGAATGCCACCGAGATCGTTTGGTGCCAGGAGGAACCGCGCAACATGGGCTCCTGGAGCTTCATCCGCGAACCTCTGGAACGAGTTCTCAAGAACTTGGGACGGTCGCGCGACGATCTCACCTACTACGGCCGCTCAGCCGCCGCGGCGCCAGCCACCGGCCTGAATAAGAAGCACCTAGCTGAGCAACGGGCCCTAATGGACGAGGTATTGACACTGCCCAAGTTGAAGGCAGCGCGGCACGGCAAAGCCATGCCGGCTGTTAAGACAACACCGCGCAAGACCAAGAAATAAAAACTCACTGCCCCCCGTGAGAGAGAGAAATAGCTGAGGTTGCAAGTCATGGGTGTAGAAATCGTTGTCCCGACCCTGGGTGAATCCGTAACAGAGGCGACCGTCGCCAAGTGGTTCAAGGCTCCTGGCGAAGGCATCGCCGCCGACGAGGCATTGGTTGAGCTAGAGACCGACAAGGTCACCATCGAGGTTAATGCACCGATCGCCGGTGCACTCGCCAGTATCGTCGCGCCCGAAGGCACGGACGTCGGCGTCGGTGCGGTCTTGGGGTTGCTCGAGGAGAGCGCTGCCAGTGCTGCAGCGCCGTCCGACGCAGCCACAGAACCGGCCGCCAAACCAGTATCCAAATCAGAAGCTAAGCCGGAATACGGGCCGGCGGCCGCGCCTACCCCTGTACCCGCCTCCGCCCCGACCAAGACGCTGTCGCCAGCAGTGCGCAAGCTGGTCGACGACAACAGCTTGGATGCCAACCTTATCCACGGCACCGGCAAAAACGGGCGCATCACCAAGGGCGACGCGCTCGCCGCTATCGAGGCAGGCACAGCCAGGCGCGCCGCGCCGGAAGCGGCGCCTGCAACCATGGTGTCGTCAGTCAACCTACCACCGCGGCCGGACGATCCCCGGGAAGAGCGCGTGCGCATGACCAAGCTGCGTAAAATCATTGCTGGGCGCTTAAAGGAGGCACAGAACACGGCCGCCATGTTGACCACCTGGAACGAAGTCGACATGGGCGCAGCCATGGACTTGCGTGCCACCTACAAGGAGAGCTTCGAGAAGAAGCACGGCGTGCGTCTGGGCTTTATGTCGTTCTTCGTCCGCGCCGCCTGTATTGCATTGAAGGAATGGCCAGCAGTCAACGGCGAGATCTATGGCGACGAGTTGATTTACAAGAACTTCTACAACATTGGCGTCGCCGTCGGCACGCCACAGGGCCTTGTCGTGCCGGTCCTTAAAGACGCCGACCAAATGCGGTTCCCAGAAATCGAGGGCACGATCGGCGACTTCGGCCGCCGCGCGCGTGACGGCAAGCTCAGCATGAACGAGATGATAGGCGGCACATTTACAATCTCCAACGGCGGCGTGTTCGGATCCTTGAATTCGATGCCGATACTAAACGTGCCTCAATCGGCCATCCTCGGCATGCACAAGATTCAAAAGCGCCCCGTGGCTGTCGGTAATGACGTCGTCGTCAGGCCGATGATGTACCTGGCGCTTAGTTACGATCATCGCATCGTAGACGGCCGCGAGGCGGTCTCTTTCCTGGTACGTATCAAGGAATGCATCGAGGACCCCCAGCGCATTATGCTCGACGTATAGGGCCCGTCGCAATCAAGCCAAGCGAGGAATACGGACCATGAGCGATTCTTACGATCTCATAGTCATTGGCGGTGGTCCGGCCGGCTACGTCGGTGCTATCCGCGCTGCGCAACTAGGTCTTAAGACGGCCATCATCGAAAAGGAGAGCACGCTCGGCGGGACTTGTCTGAACGTCGGCTGCATTCCATCGAAAGCGCTCCTCCAGTCATCGCACCACTTCGAGGTGGCGAGCCACGAGTTTGCTGCGCACGGCATTCGGGTTTCGGGCCTTAAGGTCGATCTCAAGACCATGATGGGCAGGAAGGAGTCGGTAGTTAACGAGCTGACCAAAGGTATCGAGTATCTGATGAAGAAAAACAAGATTGACCGCCATGTAGGTGCTGGCGAGATCACGGACCCCGGCAAGGTGTTGGTCAAGACGACCAAGAAAGGCAACAAAAAGCAAGTTCTTAAGACCTCCACCATCATGATTGCAACTGGTTCCGACGTGACACCACTCGCAGGCGTTAAGATCGACGAGAAGCAGATCGTCAGCTCCACCGGCGCGCTGTCGCTCAGCAAGGTACCAAAGAAACTTGTCGTCATTGGCGCCGGCGTGATCGGGTTGGAGCTTGGCTCCGTCTGGCATCGACTCGGCGCCGAGGTAGAGGTTGTTGAGTTCCTTGACCATATCCTGCCAGGCATGGATTCGGAAATCTCGAAACAGATGCAACGCATCCTCAAGAAGCAGGGCCTCGGTTTCAAGCTGTCGACCAAAGTCACCGGCGCTACGGCCGCCAAGGGCGCCACCTCGCTGACTATGGAGACGGTCAAGGGTGGGAAAAAAGAGACTATGAATGCGGACGTAGTCCTGGTTGCCATCGGCCGCCGCCCAATCACCGACGGGCTCGGGCTCGATCATGTCGGTATCAAAACCGACGACCATGGATTTGTGTCAGTTGACAACGACTATCAGACTAACGTCGAGGGCATCTACGCCGTCGGCGATGTCATTGGCGGCGCAATGCTCGCCCACAAGGCTGAGGACGAGGCCGTAGTTTGCGTTGAGATTATCGCCGGTGAGACTGGCCACATCAACTACGATGCCATCCCCGGTATTGTCTACACGCACCCGGAGGTCGCTGCCGTCGGCAAAACGGAAGAGCAGCTTAAGGCGGCCGGTGTTGATTACACGGTCGGCACGTTCCCGTTCAGCGCTAACGCCCGCGCGCGCTGTAACGCCGACGACGATGGATTCGTCAAAATCCTAACCGAGGCCAAGATTGACCGCCTTCTCGGCTGCCATATCATCGGGCCAGAGGCTGGCGATTTGATCCAGGAGGTTGTTGTCGCTATGGAGCTTTCGGGCTCAGCCGAGGATGTAGCCCGCATCTGCCACGGCCACCCGGGCCTGCCGGAAGCGGTCAAGGAAGCCGCACTCAGCGCAGGCGGGCGAGCAATGCACATCTAACTCGCTGAATCGTTGCTCGAGCTTGGCCCCTACTGTCGCGTGCCGGTATCGTATAGGATTCGGGTATGAGCCTGACCCCGTCCGCAGTCCAGCTGATCAGTCTGATGTGCTTCGCCCAGGTGTTCAGCATGTCGGGCACCCTCATCTTTCCAGCCTTGCTGCCAACTTTCGTCAACATCTGGGGACTGACTAACACTGACGCTGGGTGGATCAATGGCATTTACTTTGCCGGGTACTTAATCGCCGTGCCGGTGCTGGTCAGCCTCACCGACCGCACCTCGCCGAGGAAGATTTATTTCTTTTGCCTAGGCCTCGGGGCCCTTCAAGCCGCGGCTTTGCTACCGTCACCGACAGCTTCTGGGCGGCGATCCTGTTTCGTACGCTGGGCGGCGTTGGCCTCGCCGAACCGATGTTTTTTGGCCATGTTGAAGCGGGGCGCCGAGCACTAGCTGTATTGAGAAATTGGAACTTTATCGATGCCAGTCAAAGCAAGTTTGCTTGAGGTCCTTGACGACCTTCATCATGCCCGCCTTCTCGCCACCTTCAACCCAAGCGCTCACGGCCCAGACTAAATTGCCAATCCAACTTGCCGACGAAGCCGTGCCAACCGTCGCAGATGGTCTGAAACATTCCGGCACCGCGTGACGGGGATAATGCGCGGTAGGGACCTTCGAGCGCCAGCGCTGCTCAACGCCGCTGGGCGCGAGGATGCGTGCTCGCGTAGACCTGGCTCAGACGCTCGACGTCGATGTCCGTGTAGCGCTGGGTCGTCGACAGCGACGCGTGGCCGAGAAGTTCTTGGATAGTGCGGAGATCGCCACCGCCGGCGAGCAGATGGGTAGCGAAGCTATGACGTAGCGCGTGCGGCGTCGCCGTCTGCGGCAGATTGAGGAGTTGGCGGAGCTCCCTCATACGCTTCTGGACGACACCGGCGTTGAGCCTTTTGCCACGGACACCCAAGAACAACGGACCATCTGGCCCCGGGTCGTACGGGCAATGGGCGATGTAATCGGCGATCGCTTGGCTGACCACTGGCAACACCGGGACAACGCGCTCTTTGCCGCCCTTGCCGGCGACCACGATGCTTGCGGTGCCGGCACCCGGAAACAGTGCCTTGCTGCGGCTGAGTCCGAGCGCCTCGCCGATGCGAAGACCGCAACCGTAGAGGAGAGTCATCACCGCCGCATCGCGCTTCGCCACCCAGGTCTCCTCAGCCGTGTCCCCAGCGGCATGCACCGCCTCCATAGCGTCCTCGACAGTCAGCGCTTTCGGCACCGATTTTGGTACTCTCGGCGTGCGCACGGCAGTGACGGCGACGTTGCTGGATAACCCACAGCGTTCCAGAAAGCGGAAAAAGCTCCTCAGAGTCGAAAGGGCCCGCGCCGTCGATGTTCGGCTGAGGCCGTCATTGTTACGTTTAGCTAGATAGCCGCGGAAGTCGGCAGCGGCGAGCTTGCCCAGGTCCCTGAGGCCCGGTGCGTAGCCGAGATGCCCAGCGACGAACTTGAGAAACTTAGCGAGATCGCGGCCATAAGCGTCGAGCGTATTGGCCGATGCCCGCCTCTCGTGCGCCAGCCAAGCCTGCCAATCCTCAATCGCCTGGACGACGGCCGGCTCGGCGATGAACAAGATCAATTACCCTGCTCCGATCAGCCCGTGGATACGCGATTCAAGGGCCCGGCCGAGGAAGGTGATCAGCTCCGTGCCTTGGCCGGGGTTGAAGGCGTTACCGCACGAGCCCAAGGCCATCAGCCCAACTGGAACCGGGCCCGCGGGGCGCAGCCGGGCCAGCGCCGCTGAGCACACGATGTCGGCGCCGCAACCGAAGATGGTGCCGTCGTCCTCTATCTTGTGGACCAGGCGGACATCTTGCTCGGGCTCCAACATTTCGTCGACGGCACCGGCAGGTAACTGGCTGAGAGCATCGGAGACCGGCAGCAACTGGCCGCCCGGAGCCGGCTCGAAGCCTAGAGCGACGATGTCAACGTCAAGTAAAAGCGGCCAGTCGTCGGTGGCGGTGAGGACCAGGGCGTCTATGTCAGTGACGTTTAGCAAAGACAGCACCGCGGCGTGGGTGCGGGTCTGGGTCGATAAG
>PTLJ01000076.1 GCA_002938045.1 Alphaproteobacteria bacterium MarineAlpha3_Bin4 | reverse complement strand
CCGCGCTTTCTGACGGTCCCAATCGCGTTGTTTCACTGTTTGGCGCTTGTCGCGTTGCTGCTTGCCCTCAGCGATGGCTAACTCGACCTTGGCGATGCCGCGTTTATTGAAGTAAACGCTTAAAGGCACGATGGTCATGCCTTTGCGGTTGATGGCACCGAGTAGCTTGCCTATTTCACTCCGATGCATCAGCAGTTTTCGCGGCGCGCGGGGCTCGTAGCTAGCTGCTCCGGATGCAGAATATTCAGGAATATAGGCGTTCTGGAGAAACAGCTCGTTCCCCTTCTCGCCGGCGAAGGCCTCGCCAATACTGGCCCGACCCTCTCGCAACGATTTGACTTCAGTACCCTTGAGGACAATGCCCGCCTCAAATTTGTCGTGGATCACATAGTCGCGCCGCGCCTTCCTGTTCTTGGCGACGATATTGCCCCGTGTTGTCGTCTTGGTCCGGCCCATCGGTTGGTGGCCTTCCGATCGGTGTCAGTTAAGCAGACCAGCTCCGACCATGGCTTCCTTGACTTTGGCCTTGCTCAATTCGGCGATTTCGATGATCGGTAAACGCGCCTCCGGGGTGCATTTGCCAAGAAGGCTGGCAGCGTACTTGACCGGGCCAGGGCTAGTCTCGCAGAACAGCGCTGAATGCAAAGGCATCAACCTATCTTGCAGTTCCATGCAACTGTCAAGATCACCTTCTCTCCAGGCTCGCTGCATGTCCGAACATTGGCGGGGAGCGACGTTGGCTGTCACCGAGATGCACCCATTACCGCCGCCTGCCAGGAATGGCACTGCGGTGCCGTCCTCGCCCGACAGTAGACAAAAGTCACCCTTGATAGCGAGCCGTGTCAGCATCGGACGAGCCAGATCCTGGGTCGCATCCTTGACGCCGATGATGTTGGGCAACTCCGCGAGCCGGGCCATCGTGTTGACCGAGATGTCGACCACGCTGCGTCCCGGGATGTTGTAGATGATGATTGGAAGCTCGGTGTCGTCGTGAATGGCTTTAAAATGCTGGTACATGCCCTCTTGCGTCGGCTTATTGTAATACGGCGTAACCACAAGGGCGGCATCGGCACCAGCCTTCTCGGCGTGCTGCGTTAACATTATCGCTTCTATGGTCGAGTTGGAACCAGTGCCGGCGATGACCGGGACGCGGCCTTTGGCGACCTCGACACACATCTCCGTTACCTGCATGTGTTCTTCGTGCGAAAGCGTTGGTGATTCACCAGTTGTGCCACAGGGGACCACTCCGTCTGAGCCCTCGTTGATCTGCCAATCGACGAACGACTTAAAGCTGTCTTCATCGACCGACCCATCCTTCATCGGTGTGATCAGCGCGGGAAATGAGCCCTTAAACATTGTTTACTCCCGTGGTTTGGCCGGTTCCAGGCGCGACCCTACTCCCATGCGAATGATGCGGCAAGAACGGGCCGCGATTACGAGCGAACCCCGCGAAGGCGGCAACTGGTGCGCGACTTGTGAAATTTTGTCCGTGATCGTACAGTTCGATCGCGATGGTTTAAATATTGAGGTGCCGGATCCTTGCTTGCGCGCCTGCCCGTTCTAATCGTGCTCGCTTCCATTGCGCTCGTGGCGTCGTCTGGCCAACCGGCTGCCGATCACCTATCCGAGCGTGACGCACTTTGGACGCAGAAAGTGCTTCGAGCTATCGACACCAGCAACTGGACAATGGCACGGAAGTTTGCCAAGCGGGTCAAGGCTCCTCTTGCCGCTAATCTTTTGACCTGGGCGAGACTGACCAGTGCGAGCCCGAAGGTCAGCTTTGATCAGGTTGCAGCTTTCATCAAGCAGAACCCCGATTGGCCGGGGCAGGTCCGGCTCCGGCACCGTGCCGAAGAAGCGATGAAACCGGATATGCCGGCGGATCAAGTGCTTGTCTGGTTCGCCGATCACCCGCCGCTGAGTGCGGACGGCATGACGCGCCTCGGTGCCGCGCTGTTGGCGAGCGGCGAAGCGGCGAATGGGCGAGAGGTGCTCCGTGAAGCTTGGATTGCGGGCAATTTCACCAAGGTTCGCGAGCGCGTGTTCTATAAGAACTTTCGGCATCTGTTGACCCGCGACGATCACCAGCGCCGCCTCGACCGCCTGTTGTGGGAAGGACGTTATTGGCCGGTGCGGAGGATGCTTTGGAAGGTCAACCCCGGATACCGTGCCCTTGGCAACGCGCGCATTCATCTCCGCAGGAAGGCCGGCAATGTTGACCGTCTCATCGAACAGGTACCGGTTGAATATAAAGACGACCCAGGTCTGATCTACGAGCGGCTGCGCTGGCGGCGGCTCAATCGAAAGGACAATGCCTTCGAAATCGTTCTCAACCCGCCACCGGACATGGTGCGGCCAGATGCGTGGTGGAAGGAACGCTCTGTATTGGTGCGCCGAGCCGTGAAAAAAGGTCATATCACCGATGCTTACAAGATTGCCTCTGGCCACGGACTCGTCGCTGGCCCCGATTACGCCGATGCCGAATGGCTCTCGGGATGGATTGCGCTTCGGTTCCTGGGCGACGCCAAGGCAGCCAAGGTCCATTTTGCGAAATTATACTTTTCGGTCCGATATCCGATCAGCCTAGCCCGAGCCGCGTATTGGAGCGCCCGCGCGGAAGAAGCGTTGGGTTATCACGATGCCGCCGCCGGTTGGTACGATCGTGCGGCCCAGCATCGCACGACCTACTATGGCCAGTTAGCTGCCGCTCAGCGGCGGCCCGGGAGCAGTCTTCGGCTGCCTGAAGAGCCCGAAGTCAATGGCAGCGTCGAGCCAGAGTTTTCCGGGCATGAACTGGTCCTCGTCATTCGTCTTTTGGGTGAGATCGGCGAACGTGATCGGCTTAAACCCTTCATCATGCGCCTAAGCCAGTTGTCCGACGATCGCGGCTGGAAATCCTTGACGGCCAAACTAGCAAGGTTTCACGGCAGGCTCGATCTTTCCGTCGCCATCGCCAAGAAAGCGAATCGGAGCGGCATGCAGATGCTGCAATCGGGTTATCCAATGGTAACTCCTCCGGCAATGCATCCGAAGGCTGAGGCGAAGCGACCGGAATCGGCGCTGGTGCTTGCTATCATTCGACAAGAAAGCGCATTCCAGATCAACGCCGAGAGTCGCGCGAAGGCGCAGGGCCTAATGCAGCTCTTGCCGCGAACTGCAAAGCGGATTGCAAAACGGCTTGGCGTTCGCTACTCGCGCCACAAACTCACTAATGAACCTGACTACAACTTAATTCTGGGCCAGGCCTATCTGGCGCAATTGCTCGACGATTATAACGGTTCTTACGTGCTGGCGCTTGCAGCGTACAATGCTGGGCCGGGCCGTGTGAAACGCTGGCTACGGAACAATGGCGACCCAAGGCAGACCGAAATCGATGCCGTCGATTGGGTCGAGATGATTCCGATTGAGGAAACACGCAACTACGTGCAGCGGGTGCTCGAGAATCTCCAGGTCTATCGAATGCGCCTTGCGGAAACAGAGATCGCCCTGTCCCTGGATAACGATCTTCACAACTAGGTTATTGACCGTTTGATTGACCGACAACGTTTGCAGACCAATAATCCGCGGCAACAGATGTAAGAGAGATTTTGAACGCTATGGCTAACGCAATGCAAAATATCGGCGCATGCGTTTTCGACGCTTACGGAACGTTGTTCGATGTGGCTGCGGCTGCAGCGCATTGCCAGGACGACCTTGGTGGCAAGGCAGATGCATTGACGCAAATCTGGCGTACACGCCAGCTTGAATACTCCTGGCTCCGCAGTCTCATGGACGAATACGTGGAGTTTTGGCAAATCACCGGTGACGGACTCGATTATGCGCTTGCCGCGCTTGGCATCGATGACCCATCCCTGCGTGAGAAATTGATGAATATCTACATGCGTTTGGATGCCTATCCAGAGGTTGCGGATGTCCTTAACCGCCTCAGGGCGGGCGGAATGAAGACCGCGATCCTTTCCAATGGCTCATTGAAGATGCTTGATTCCGCTATCGACAATGCTGGCATCTCCGAGTCTTTGGATGCCGTCTTTTCGGTTGATAGTGTTGGCATCTACAAGCCGCATCCCAGTGTCTATCAGATGGCTGTTGACGGGCTTAATATCAGCGCCGTGGAGATCTGTTTCATGTCTTCGAACGCCTGGGACGCTGCAGCGGCTGCTAACTTCGGGTTTCAGGTCGTCTGGGTTAATCGCTTTGGGCAGCCACATGAGCGCATTCCGGGGCGGGAGGAGCACGTGATCAAGACCTTAGCCGAACTGCCATCAATCCTTGGCCTGTGACAAGACGCACCGGTGGGTGACAAAAATACCGATTTTAGGGAGCACCGAATCACGTCGCAGGACGGGCTTGGTCTATACGTTCGGGACTACGGCAATGCGGCCAGTTCTGCAACGGTGGTGCTTTGCCTGGCCGGCCTGACCCGTAATTCGAGGGACTTCCATGCCCTCGCTTTGCATCTTTGCGGTCAGCGGCGGGTCCTGAGCTTGGACTACCGGGGGCGCGGCCGGTCCGATTACGATCACGATTGGCGCAATTATATTCCAATAACCTACGTCAACGACGTTCGCCATGTTCTCGCGGCGCTTGGCGTGCAACGCGCGTTCGTCGTCGGGACGTCGCTTGGCGGCATCATCGCCATGGCGATGGCAGCCGCAATACCCACGAGCCTTGCTGGTGCTCTGTTGAACGACGTCGGACCGGAAATTGAAGCGGCGGGGTTGACCAAGATTATCAAATACATGCGGGCCGAGATGCCGCTGCGGGACTGGGATGCGGCGGTTGCGCGATTAAAGACGTTCTTTCCCGATCGGCCGGCGCAAGATGAAGAGGACTGGCTGCGAATGGCTCGAGGCACCTATCGCAAGTGCAAAAACGGTGACATAGTTTATGATTGGGACGACGCAATCCTCAAGCCCATACTCGCTGCCGCTGGCGACACAGTCGACCTGTGGCAGTTGTTCCTCGCTCTTGGCAAGGTTCCACTAGTTGCTGTTCGCGGTGGCCTTTCGGATATACTGTCGGAACCGACGTTTCGCCGCATGGCTAAGGTCATGCCCGGACTGATCCAAGTCACCGTCGCTGGCGTTGGACACGCACCGACATTGAGCGAACCCGAGGTTCTGGAGGTTCTTAATGGCAAACTTGCCATTGCCGACCGCACCGGACATTGAAGACGTCAGATCGGCGGCCGACCGTATAGCTCCCTATGCGGTACGGACGCCGCTTTTGGAATCTTCGCATCTAAACGAAATTTCGGGCGGCCGCTTGTTGATCAAGGCCGAGCCCCTGCAGCGCACAGGTTCGTTCAAGTTCCGCGGCGCCTTTAATACAGTGTCGCGGCTAACAGAAGAGGACATGGCCCATGGCGTGGTAGCCTATTCGTCTGGAAATCATGCCCAGGGAGTGGCGTCGGCGGCGCAAATTCTTGGAATTCTGGCGGTTATTGTGATGCCCGAGGATGCGCCCCGGGTGAAGATCGAGAATACCCAGTCCTTCGGCGCTGAGGTCGTTTTCTATGATCGTTACAACGAAGATCGCGAAGCCATTGCTGAGCAAATCGCGGAAGTAAGAAGTGCGGCATTGATCCGACCCTACGAGGATCCGCGTATCATCGCCGGTCAGGGAACCACCGGGCTGGAAATCGCCGAGCAATCACGCGAACGTGATATTTCCCTCGATGCGGTTTTGGTTTGTTGCGGCGGCGGTGGGCTGATCTCCGGCTGCGCCACTGTCTTTGCCGAGGAGATGCCCGAGACGGATGTGTATTCCGTCGAGCCGGAAGGTTTTGATGACACAGCCCGATCGCTAGCGGCGGGCGAGCGATTGCGAGTCGACCCGGATTGCAGGTCGTTCTGCGACGCATTACAGGCGCCGATGCCGGGGGAGCTGACATTCTCCATCAACAAGCGTCTGCTTGCCGGTGGGCTTGTAGTCAGCGATGCGCAAGTATCGGATGCCATGCGTCAGGCCTATGATCGGCTAAAGTTGATTGTTGAGCCAGGTGGAGCGGTGGCGCTGGCGGCAGCATTGTCGGGAGTGTTCGACTGCCGTGACAAAACAGTTGCGGTCGTCTGTTCAGGTGGAAACGTGGACGCGGACACCTTCTCGCGCGTGCTCGGTGAATTGTAAGAGGTTCAAAGATATTTCCGAGTTCTGAAGAAATTGGGCGGCTTCAGCCGGTCGCCGGCAACGGCCCACTTTTGGGCGCAGCGCTTGGCTCACCGGCCTTGGGCTGATTGACAGTACTCTGGGTCTTGGTGGAGTCGTCTGTGACGACGTTGATCTTGCTGGTGTTGCTGTCTTGTAGCTTGACGCTGTCTTTTGGCTTGGCGATGCGCTTGCAATGCCCTTCAAGGAAAGCGCCGGTCTCGATTGCCAGTTCTTCGTGAAAGATATCGCCGACCACATACGCCGTTGCGCCCAGGACGACCGAGCGCGCCTTAATATGGCCGCTGACGGTACCATGCACGCGTAGAGAATCAGCGATTATCTCGCCCTTTATGTGAGCCGTCTCACCGATCAACAGAGATTTAGCCCGAATGTTGCCGTCGACCGCGCCGTCAATTTGCACTTCGCCGTCTCCGTTTAAATCGCCGACGACATGGAGATCAACGCTGAGGATCGAGGGCGGCGCCGGTTTCACCATTACCTTGTGCTCGATTGGGTCAGCGGTCCCTTTACTGCTCTTGGAAAACATAACGCCCAGACTTGATGAAGTTCATTGGGTTTTTGGACTTACCTTTGAACACTATCCCATAATGCAGATGAGCGCCTGTGCTCCGTCCGGTGTTTCCCAGCAACCCAATCTTTTGACGGAATATGACCTTTTGTCCCTTCTTTACGAAGATTTTATGAAGATGCCCATATCGTGTCTTGAGACCCGCGCCGTGATTGACTTCAACTAGCTTGCCATATTTTCCCTTCCAGCCAGCATAAGACACGACACCTGCCGCAGTCGTATAAACCTTGCTCTTGAAACTACTGCCGAGATCAATACCGTAGTGAGCCGCCCACCGCCGATTGATGGGATCGCGACGCTTACCGAAACGGCTGGTTAAGTAGTAGGCATCGAGCGGCACGGTCAGCGGCAGCTTTTTGACCACGTCTTGCAAATTTTCCAATCGCATCTGATGCGTGTGCAGGATCGCAAGACTGTTCTTGA
>PTLJ01000075.1 GCA_002938045.1 Alphaproteobacteria bacterium MarineAlpha3_Bin4 | reverse complement strand
TTATTTCAAACCGTTTCATTTTTACATGCTGTTCAAATATGTGGATGACAGGGCGTATGACAAAGAGCCTAATTTTCAACGTTGGCTCATTGGCGAAGGCGTAGAAATGAGAAAGGAAGGGATAAATATCAACAAACTTATCTGGGCCGATGATTTAAAGCTGAAATAACTGGTTAACCGACCGCAGAGAATATCGGGAAGGTTTCTAGCAGCCAGATTGCGAATTCGTTGATATCGCCGGTGAAGATCACGACCCCCGTCACCACCAACAGCGAACCGACCGCAATTTCAACCTTGTGCATGTGCTGGCGAAACCGTTTCATAAAATTCATGAATGGTTTGACGGCAAGTGCGGCTGCTAGGAAAGGAATACCTAAGCCCGCCGCATAGACGCCCAAAAGAGACGTGCCGTACATCACCGAGTCCCCCGACGCCGCCACCATCAAAACCGACGCCAGTATGGGTCCGACACAGGGCGTCCAACCAAAAGCGAAGGCAAGCCCGAGGATAAATGATCCGACCAGCCCCGCCGGCTTGTTCTCGAGATGAAACCTTTTCTCGAAGTTTAAAAATCCAATGCGGAAGAGACCCATAAAGTGAAAGCCGAATATGACGATAACCACGCCAGCGATCTGACCGAGCAAGATGCCATGTTGGATAAGTACGTCGCTGATCGCTGTTGCCGAAGCACCCAATATAACAAAGATCGTCGAAAACCCGAGGACGAACGCAAGGGCAGCATAAAACACCCGTCGCGAGGTCGATTTGTCGACACCGGTTTCATCGGTCAACTGGTCGAGTGACGCGCCACCTAAAAAGCTGATGTAGGCGGGAATAAGGGGCAATACACAAGGCGACGCAAAGCTCAACACTCCGGCGACCAAGGCACCGATATATGTAACCTGCATGAGTTCCACGTTTATTGTCTCCGCTTCTGTTCAAGTACCGACGACTTTGATGGCCCGGTTAGGTTGAAGATTGATAACTTTCTTACGTTCAATATATTTGCTAACCAAATCATATATCGCGGGACCTTTGGTTGACCGATTGACTGATGCCCAACCACCCACCGTATAGGTTTTACTGGCTTCGATGGGTTGGCCGGATGGCAATAAGCTCATTTCAGAGATACGCGCGCCGATCTTTTTCTTAATATCGATCCGGTAGCCCATACCGCCTACGCGCACCATGTCGCCGCCCTGTTGGAAATAGGGATCGGGGTTGAACAGATTATCACCAACATCTTCGAGGATATCCTTGAGCTGTTGGCCGGTGAATTCGAGGCGGTAGCAGGCCGGATAGGTGATGGCTGTCTGGGAATAAACATCTTCCGCCCGGATATCCTGACCCGGTATCAATGTCGCGCCCCAGCGAAAACCGGGAGACAGCGATATCTGAGTGTCGCGTTCCTCAATGATGGCGTTACAAATCAAGTCATCGAAGGTACCGTTGAAATTACCCCGCCGATAAAGCAAGGTCTCGGTCGTGCCGAGTACCTTGCCGTTGGCTTTGTCGTGCGGCTCACGAACCTTCTTAATCACTGCCGCTATAGCCGGATCGGGTTTTATCGCATCCGAGAAAACCGGCATTAGTTTATATCGGTACTGAACGATTTTTTTGTTCTTGACCTCGAGATCAAGCCGTCCCAGAAATTTGCCGTGGGAACCCGTCGCGATCAAAAGGGAGTTCTTCACCCGGACAACGCCGGGCACAGCATCATGGGTATGCGCGGTAAGAATTACGTCGATTCCCTTAAGCCGCGATGCCAGCTTACGGTCAACGTCGAAGCCATTGTGGCTGGCAAGTACGACAAGATCGACGCCAGCTGCCTTAACCTTTTTGATGCTTTCACGAATTTTTTCCTCGCGAATACCGAAGGACCATTGCGGTATCAAGTATCGGGGGTTAGCGATTGGTGTGTAGGGAAAAGCTTGGCCGATGATGCCGATCTTCAAGCCGCCGCGCTCAAAGTAGGCAACATCCTTAAAGACCGGTTCTTCCCATTCCGTGTCAACAACGTTTCCGGCTATGAACGGGAATTTGAGTTTTGCGATCAGTTCCTTGACCCGGCGCTGGCCGTAGGTGAATTCCCAGTGACCGGTCATGAGATCGACACCCAGCGCGTTCATCACATCAACCATGTCTTCGCCGCGGGATTCCAGCGCCGTGTATGAACCTTGCCAGGTGTCACCGCAATCAATGAGGAGTGTTTTCCCATCTCGATCGGCGCGGATGGCGTTAATCAAAGTCGCCATTTGGGCGATACCACCAATTCTTCCGTATTCTTTCGACAGGGTCGTAAAATCGTGACTGGAAAAGGCATAGGCCGCTGGGGTGCCCGCCTTGAGGCCAAATTTGTCAAGCAGGTCCTTGCCGGTGACGTGAGGCGGTAACCCGTGAACATCACCGACGCCAAAATTGACTGAAGGCTCGCGGAAATAAAGGGGCATGAGTTGAGCATGGCAGTCGGCAAAATTTAGTAATGTAACTTGGCCGACCGAGTCAAATTCGAGTATTTTATCTTGTGTAATCGTCTGACGGTTTGCTGCCGCCGCCAGATTATCCCCTCCAAGCATGGCTGCGGTTGCGGCGGAAACTTGAAGAAAATCGCGGCGAGTTATCATGGATTAGTATATCTCATGGGCCCCACCGAATGTAGCGGACAAAAAGGTGGCAATAATATTATGCTGCCGCCTGATTTTGCAGTTTAGTTCCGAACGGCGGGGGTTTCCCAATTAAGACCGCTTGCGCGCCACATCAGAAAGAGTTCGAGATTTGTGTATTCTTCGGAACCTCGCTTGTATGGAGTTGCACGAACTTGCTTGTTACATCCAATGAAACGGCGGTGCACGGAACCAGGCTTTTGCCATTTCAACCGGTACACCGGGAAGCCATTAATCATTCCTTGGCTCAGAACATTAGAGCGCGCCATATTTCCAGCATTGTCTACGTGGCAATTTGCGCAGGCCATATCCAAAAGACCGCGGCGCTGGTTATAGAACTCTTTGCCTTTTTCAAAGAACGGTTTGGCTGGACCATCAATCTTCACGTTGACCGGCATTCCCCTAGATTGCAACTTGACCAAGGCTGCCATGCCGAGCATCTGATCCGATTCCCATTTCCAAGGTTTAGCTCCCATGCGTTTGGTCCGTTCACGATTAATTTTTACCTGAAGGGCAATGAGTTTTTTCGACTCGGGATCGTACTGCGGGTACTTGTTTGCAACCCCCTTCATCGCTTTGTTGACGTCTTGATGGCAAGAGGCGCAAGATTTACCGGCCTTACCCTCAACTTTGGACCATTTTTCTTCTGCGAGATCGATCCACGTGAATGCAGGGTTGGCAATATCATCATCCTGCATATCCCGCGTTTGGGAGGTCATGTAAACGTAACCGCTAGCTTTGTCTCCGACCATATGGGTTTTATTTCGGGGATCCGCCGCCCGTTTCTCTACCTCGGTCATTTCCTCGACGATCGGGGTGCAGGAAACGACCAGGCCAAATCCTAATAAGGCGGTGCATATATAAAGAGTACGATATTTCATCACTGGGTCTCCTTTGGGCTCCACCCTAAAAGTTACGCGACCTTTATCGATTTGGATGTTGTAATCGATTTGCCTTTATCATCCGTCCAGACAAACTTGAAACTGCCGCTTTCTGTCACGCGGTTGAAGAAGGCAAAGTAGGGGTTCGCGGAAATTGCCGGATGCAAATCGGCGGTAACCAGCGGCTTGCCGTTAAACGTGACCTCTAACTTGTTGATAATGAAGCGTGGAATTTTTTTGCCTTTTTTATTTTTGCGTTGACCTGTTTCCATCTTATGGGGAGCCAGAGTTTTAATCTGGATAACGTCACCTTTTTTGGCGGAACTCGGAACTTTAACTCTGGGTTTTCTAGCCATTTTCAAACTCTCCTAAATCGATTAGCCGCCGCAGCCGCCAATGGTGACTTTTACTTGACGGGCGGCCCGGAATACCGAGCCGTCGTTCATGACGGCAACTGCTATCACATTCTGCGTCTTGGAAAGGCGCATACGCGTCGATACTTCCGCCCTACCAGAGGATGGGGTCAGATGGAACGAAGCGACTTCCGCATTCGGATTTTTTTCCGAAGCCAAATGAATGAATTTGACATAGTCTTTTTCCGTCATTGGGCTGTCAACGTGAACTGTCAACGGCACAGTCGCGCCATTTTCAGCAATATCCGGCATTTTCAATGTTACCTTACCGGACTTATAGGATGCTGTGCCGCTCAATTTCTCTATGAGCTTCTTCGCTGATTCGGGTGTGGCATCGGCGTCCGATGGCATTAACACCCCTGCAGTTGCAGCCGCGGCACCAAATCCGAATAGCTTCAAAGCACCCCGGCGATCCACCGGATATTCAATCTTGGTATCGATAGATTTAGACATGAGTTTATGTCTCCAAATGGATGGTGATTAGTTCTTATCCTTTAGTGTTAGCAAGTAGGCGGTAATGTCTTCAACCTCCTGCGCACTGATTATGGTTTTGCCTTGCCATTTCTTTTGAACGCGATGGAACCGAGCTGTTCTGTAAAAGGACGGCATTATGGTGTCCTCGTTGACCGCTTTTGGATCGACAATTCGAAGTCGAATTTCTGCTGCAGTTAATCGGCTGGCAACGCCATCAAGATCCGGTCCAATATCCCCGTGGTCCGCCTGCTCGGGTACCGGCATTGCGTGACAGGCCAAGCAATTGCCCTTCTTTCGGTTTATAGCGGCCGAACGCCCCTTTTTGGCATCACCCGGCTTACCAGTTAGCGATTTGGGCAACCCGTCTTCAACCTTCATTTTAGCCAAATCGATATCCGCCGACCATGCAGCCGTCGAACTCATCGATAAAACGAAACCGGTGGCAATGAGAGCGGACAGAATGTGACTTGGGATTCGTAGCGACATTATTGAATGCCTCCTTGACCTAGCGATAAAATCATAACCAGCTCTGCGCCAGTGAATAAAATTAATTTTAAGTCTCAATATAGCAAAGAATATTTCTCCGTAACAATAAATGGAATTAAAATAGAACAAATCATTCACAATTGATTAAATTTATGGATTATTCTGCCATAATTTGGAAACATTCAGTTTATTTATAGACCGTACAAATTACTTGTATTAGGGGTCGCAGTATTTAGAGTAATCTGAAGGCAGATATGGGACTAAACCCTTTCGACCGAACAAAAGTACTCAAATTCCTGTCATGTCCCACCGTGGAAGCAGTGTTGTTGGGAGAAGCCAAATGGGGCTATCGTCAGTCGTTAGACACTTAATTTTGGTGCTCGGCATATTACTGGTGCTGCAGTCCGTATCAGTGGGTATCGTAGCCGAAGTGCCAAAAAGAGATGACGGTATTCACACCCAACCGTGGATTAGATCTCTGACATTCCTCGATCTCAAAGAAGACCTCACCGAAGCAAAAAAGGCCGGGAAAGGGTTGGTGGTCCTGTTTGAACAGCCCGGA
Source organism: Alphaproteobacteria bacterium MarineAlpha3_Bin4 (assembly GCA_002938045.1). Lineage (GTDB taxonomy): Bacteria > Pseudomonadota > Alphaproteobacteria > Rhodospirillales > Casp-alpha2 > PTLJ01. The sequence goes on along the minus strand of PTLJ01000075.1, from coordinate 1,707 downwards.
TGTGTCAGCTGCAAACGGCTTCACGAAGTTAATTTCTCTAACAAAGAAGTGGTGGGCTATATTACCAAGAACTTCGATGTGCTGCAGATCAACATGTATGGCGACAACGAAGTGACGGATATGGACGGCAGCGTGATCAATGAGCGAAAATTTGCCGAGCGTATGCGCATCCACTTCACACCCACCACTGTCTTCTTCAATGATCAAGGTAGAGAGGTGTTCCGCGTGCCCGGATACATCGGTGCACAATTCTATAAACGGGCATTTGAGTATGTCGTCGACAAAGGTCCGCAAAAGAAGATATTGTTTCCCCGATGGCAGCGCGAAAGAAGAAATCAAAAATCAGGCAGCTAGGTGGTGCGGATTTTAACACAGGAACCAGGTTTGCAACGGAGGCATGAATATCAATCAGGATACCTCGGGGGTTAAGTGTGTATTTGGTTCCGTTGCGGACCTCCAGTTAAAATAGCGATCTGACATGCGTGCCGTTCAAGTCATATAACACACAGACAGTGAATATCTCGGCCGCATTGAGGACCACCTAGAGGTTCGGGGGATCTCTTTTAATTATGTACGACCCCGTATGGCCTTTGGCTGGTTCAGAGAAATTACCGATGAGATTAGTGAATTGAAATTGTTAAGCGGCAAGCCCTGTGGCTCGGAGGGTTTCAAGAATTTACCGGTTCTATCTGAAGAAATTTGATATGTTAAGTAAACGTTGGTCTAAACTTCCTTTATCCGGTTAGAATACACACTCACCGTCATGTGGGTCGCTTTCGATGATTATGTTGGTCTATATTTTTTTTCGTCGTCAACCGATTAACCCAATTATGTAATTTGGGAGAATTAGTTTTATGGCTATTGAGATTGATACCAAAGGAAGTAATTGTCCGACCCCGATTATTAAAACCAAAATGGCATTAAAAAAAATGGAAACCGGTGAGGAAGTTCGCGTCGAAACCACTGATCCAGCTTCCATCGTTGATTTCGAAGAATTTTGCCGAGCCACCGGTAATACGCTTGTAGAAAGCTCCGAAGAGGCCGGTGTGTTCGTATTTATTGTTCGGAAAACGGCTTAGTTCTCGGTTCGTGAAAAGAACCGTTCAATCTGGAACTATCCCTCCTTAAGGGAATGCGGGACTGGTTAGAAAATTTCTGATATTTTCTCTAGAACTGTATAATTAAGTCGCGCCCAGGAGGTACATTGAAATGGCCTATGAAAAGGTTTGGGAAGAGATTGAATTTTTTTCGAATGACCTAAAAACAGCGGCCTATCTGTACAAGCCCAAAGACTGGAACCCCGGCGATCCACCACGTCCAGGTATCACCGTCCTTCATGGCTACACCGGCATGAAAGATGTTTACGGCATGGATGTGCCGCAGTGGCTGTGGGAGGAAGGTTATTTTGTACTTTCGTTCGACTATCCCGGCTTCGGTGTCAGCGAAGGTGAACGCGGTCGCCACCGCCCACTGGATCAAGCGCAGAGCGTGTATGACGCGGTAACATATCTGCAAACGGTCGATGGCGTCGATCCTAGCCGCATCGCCTATTACGGCTCCAGCTATGGCGGAGCGCATGCGATTTGGTGTGGCGCCTTCGACGAACGTGTGAAGGTAATCGTATCCGCCGTCATGGTATCGAATGGCGAACGTTGGATGAAATCCGTACGCCGCCCCCATGAATGGCAGGACTTTAAAGAAAAGGTT
>PTLJ01000074.1 GCA_002938045.1 Alphaproteobacteria bacterium MarineAlpha3_Bin4 | reverse complement strand
GATCTTATACATTGAGAATAGATTCCCAGATTTTTCCGAAGTTGCCAAATTTCATTGGTGTTTCTATTCATCGTTTATAACCCCATCGCATCGATGGCCTCGAACAGGCCGATGAACTCGATCTTGCTGTTGTTCGGCTCGTGGAAATTCGGAACGCGTTCGATATGTTCATGTCTAGGAGCGAGGTGTCAGGAGCTAGCCGCCCAAGAACAGCCGTCCGACGTCGGGATTTTCCAGCAGTTCTTCACCAGGCCCTGCGATGGCGACCTTGCCGGAAACCAAGACGTAGCCGATATCCGCAAACGCCAGGCCTTTCTTGGCATTCTGCTCTACCATGATGATAGTTTTTCCATCAGTGTTTTGGAGATCGTCGAGAATCTCGAACACCATGTCGATGAAACGTGGCTCTAAGCCGATCGATGGCTCGTCTACCAAAAGTACCTCCGGCTCCATAACCAAGGCACGGGATATTTCCAGCAACCGACGCTCGCCGCCCGACAGTACCTGAGCTTGATGATTACGGCGCTGGGCCAAGCGATCGTACTTGGCGAAGATTTGCTCCGCCTTTTCCTTGGCCTGTTCGGGCTTATCCATCAGATAGCCGCCCATCCACAGGTTTTCTTCCACTGTCATCGCCGGAAATACGGACTTGTCCTGAAGAATATAGGCAATGCCGGCGTTTTTAAGCTTCTCACTCGACGTTAGCTTCGTGATGTCATGCTTGTCGTCGCCATCACCGACTAAGATGCGGCCGGAGAAAATATTGGTGAAGCCGAAGATGGAATGTAGGATTGTTGACTTGCCGGCGCCGTTAGGGCCGATCAGGCACAACGACTGCTTCTTTGCCACCTGCAGGTTCAGACTATGCAAGATCTCCATCTTGCCGTAGCCGGCGTTCAGATCCTCGATGGTTACGAACGGCGCATTTTGGGCCAAGGATGCTACCTGCTCGGGCGTTACTCCCTGCGCGATGGCCTCAGTTTGACGGGTGACGTCGTCAACAGAGATCACAGCACTGGTACCGCCGGCGTGATAGCCGGTCGCACTGTTACCATGGTCCGATTTGGGGACCTCTGCCGCCATCATGTATCATCCGCGGTGTAGTGCGCGCCCAAATATGCGTTGATCACCCGCTCATCGTTCTGGATCTCGTCGGGCGATCCGTGAGCGAGCATCCGGCCATTGGACAGGCAGTAAATATTGTCAGCTAGACTCATAATCACCGGCATGTTGTGCTCGATCACGAACAGCGTTACGCCGAGTTCTGCAGAGGCGCGTTTGAGACGGTCGATGAGGCCGTTAATCAGGGTCGGGTTGATTCCGGCAGTGGGTTCGTCCAGGAGCAGCAGCTTAGGCTCGTTCATTAGCGCCATGGCGAATTCCAGCAGTTTCTGCTGGCCGAACGACAAGTCGCCAGAGATGAGATGACGCTTCGAATAGAGACCAACGAACTCCAATAATTGCTCTGCCTTATCCGTCACCTCGGGCGGGTATTTAGCAAACATGGTGCGGTAGGTCTCATGGCGATGGGGAACAGAAATCAGCATATTGTCGACGCAGTTCATCTTCGAATAAATGCGGGTCTGCTGGAAAGTTCGCAATAGACCAAGACGTGCAATTTCCTGGACCCGCATTTCAGAAATTTCCCGGCCTTCGAACTTGATCGAGCCCTCGTCGATAGGGTGATAGCCGACGATCGAGTTGAACAAAGTCGTCTTGCCCGAACCGTTAGGTCCGATCAACCCGGTCACGTGGCCTTCGGACACTTGAATGCTGACCTTGTCGTTGGCAATGACGCCCCCGAATGCCTTGCTGGCTTCAGAAACTTCGATCATCGCGTTCATTGGGCTGCCTTTTGGCTATCGGACACGGCATCCAGGTCTGGCTCTTTGGCGGCAAGGGTACCGTCATCGACGACAATCCCAAACCGCTCCGGCCACGTTTCCTGGACCCAACCCATGATGCCCTGCTGGAAGAAGACGACGAGCACAATGATCAGCGCTCCCAGCGCCACCCATTGCCAGCCCAGCATGTAGATCCAGGTGATCTCTTTGAAGGCATGAAAGACGGTCGCGCCGATAACCGGGCCCCACAGTGTCCCCTTGCCACCAAGCAAGCACATGACGACCATAAAGATGCCGAAGGTGACTGTCGGGAAGGCGACCTCCAATGGTTCGATGAATCCGATCATGTTGCCGAACACAGCGCCGGACATGCCGAGGAAGAACGCCGCAATGGTCCAACCGATGGTTTTGTAACGCTTGGTGTGAATGCCCATGCCCTCGGCCTTTTCCTCGTCGTCGCGGATGGCATTGATGGCCAGCCCGAAGCGACCGGAATACACCTTCTTAAGGACACAGAAAGTGACGATGGCGAGGATGAAGCAGAGAGCATAAAAGAACAGTGAGCGGTGGTCTGGCTCGCCTGGAAATACAGGCAGCGCGACGCCACCGCCCCCGCCCACGTACTCCCAGGCAGAAGTAAGTTCACCAGCGGAAAGGGCAACGCCGAGGGTGCCGATGGCGAAATAGGGTCCCCGCAGCCCGAACACGACCCAGCCGAAAACGACCGCAAATACGATACATGAGAGCGCCGCGGCCATAATGCCTAGGAACAGGCCGGTGTAATACTGCTCTGGCGTGAATTCCACTTTGACGGCGCCGAACGATGCGGTGTACTGGGCTACATCGTAATAGAGACCGATCTGGACGATAGCGCAGACGTACATGCCGGCACCGAAGAAGAAGATGTTGCCAAGCGAGTTGTAGCCCATCTGGCCGCCGAGCACGTCCCAGGTTAGAGCGAACAGGATCATCACCCAAAGAATGGAAAATTGGAACGTGTAGTCTTCAAACAGCAGTGGAGCGGCAATACCGCCGAACAGGTAGATGACGTAGGGCGTTGCCCGACTGAAAATCAGGTTCATTGCACGACCTGACGATGACGGCTTTGCTGGATTTGGCGCCAGACCAGTACCGCGACGAGAAGGCCGACGACTGTGAACTGCTGCAACTCCGCGCCGAAAACGAATCCGGCATATAGTTCAGCGACGCCCAATCCGAGACCGGTTACGATGACGCCTGGTAGGTTCCCGAGGCCAGCCGCGGTAACGACCACGAACGAGCGGATCGAATGGGCGATCCCGAAGAATGGTTGGATCACCCATATCATAGAAATCAGCGCGCCGGCGGCCCCACAAATGGCCGCGTTGAGTGCGAAGGTAAAAGCGTAGATCCTCTCGGTGTCGATCCCCATGACCATTGCAGCACGGGGATCCTGGGCGGTGGCGCGGATGGCTTGGCCCATGCGACTGAATTTCATGAACGTCACCACCATGGCGGCCAATATCGCGGCTAGGATCAACGAAATAAACTTGATATTGGACACCGTCACCATACCGCCGAAGATCGAGTTGATCGCGAATCCGGATTCCGCCACTTGCACCTCAGGTCCGAAGGCAAGGTTGAGCAACTGTTGGATAACGAGAGCCAAACCAAATGTCGCGAGCAAGGACGTGAATAGGTCCTTGTGGATAACGCGGCTAATGATGATCCGGTAAATCACCCAGCCGAAGGCGAACATGATTACCATCGCCACTGGCAGGCCCAGGATCGGGTGTATGCCCACCTGGGTCAGCACCCAGGCAATGTATCCGCCCATCATCACGAGATCGCCTTGAGCGAGGTTCTTGACGTTCATCACACCCCAGACGAGCGCCAGCCCGTAGGCGGCGAGCGCGAAGATGGCGCCGATGAACAGTCCGTCCAGCAACAACTGCACGTTGAGGATTGGGGCTTGTAAGAGGAGAGATAAGTTACCTAGCATCGCCGAATTTCTTTCGATTAACGAATAATTAGTCTGTCAAAAACGCTACCGCCCCCGCCCAAAAGGCGGGGGCGGTCGGTCTTAATACTGGATCGCTAATCAAATGCTGTCGTCAAACCTTTACTTCACCATCCGAGGCCATTCCACCTTATGCGAGGCCCACTTCAAAGGCGCGACAACGTTGAACTTGCCGTTCTGAATCTGCCGCAGCACCATCGGCTTGGAGATGTTGTTGCCCGCTTTGGAGAATTTGATATTACCGTAGAAGGTCTTCATCTCGGTTGCTGCGAGCGCGTCGCGCAGCTTCTCCGTATCGAAGGATTGTGCCCTTTCGAAGGCATCCTTCCATACCATCACCGCGGCTGTCGCTTGAGCTGACTGGTAAGGCACGTTCTTGTAGCCGTCATAGGTCGCCTTGAACAGTTTGTCGTAGTCAGCAGCAGTACCGAACATATCATCCTTGTAGCTCAACGTTTCCGCCCACTGTGTCGGACAAAGGTATCCGTCGGTCGAACCACCAAATTTTTTGACGATTTTTGCCGCCTCGCAATGGGTCATGGCGATCATCGGCGTGTTGATCTTCATCTCCTTGATCTGACGCGCCGCTGTCGCTGCCCCCTTCGAATGGCCGGAAACCACGAGTAGATCTGGCTTCAACGCCTTGACCTTAGTCAGGGTCGCAGCCATATCGCTGAGGTCGCGCGGCAGCTTGTCGTCGATGACAATCTTCATGCTGTATTTCTTGGTGTCGTCCACTACGCCGGCCCGAACGTCGAGCGAAAAGGGATCATTCTCGAACGCCATTGCCACTTTGACATCGGACGGCTTTTTGCCGTTCTTCTTTGCTATCTCGGCCGCGAGGGCGATGGAACTAGCTAGGTACTGCTCAGAAGTCGACAGCACCGCGAACAGATATTTGTAACCCTGGGTGAAGAGCGATCGCGACGCGCCCTCTGCTTCCACCATAGGAATTTTGTATTTCTCCGTAACTGGTGCGATGGCTTTGGTGGTTGCGGAGCTGTAGGGCCCGAGTATGAACTTTATGCCATCCTGCTTAATTAGCCGTTCCGCCAACTGGGACGTACGCAGCGGGGTCGATTCGTCGTCGTAGTAGATGATCTTTAACTTATAGGCTTTGCCGCCGACGTTGACGCCGCCCATTTCGTTGATCTTCTTGACGCCCAGGTTATAGCCGTTCTTTGCGTGGATGCCATTGGTTGAATACTTGCCCGTGAAGGAAATGGCGGAGCCGAGAGTGATTGTGTCACCCTCAACTTTGGCGCTAGCCGGCGCTGCTGCGACGGCTCCGATGACAGCAACGCCAAACACAAGCGCGCGCAGATAATTGTTGCGTGTCAACATAGGCCTTGGTCCTCCCTGTTTGTCGTTCGTTTTCCAAGTCTTGCCGGTACGCCAGCGGTGGCGGGGCCGGTAAGAATGTGATTGTTCCAAAATACTATATCAGTCGCGTCATTGCGCAAGGTGAAAGCGGGCAGCATGCTGCCGTTTCATTTCTTTGCGCCCGGCACCCAGGCTTTGACTGTTACCGCACGCCCGGATTGGGTACGCATGACCTTCGGCTTTACAACACGATCGACGCTTGGGGTCTGCTCGGCGCGGGCGAACGAAACACGCATCGCATCTAACGGGATTTCCGCCCGGTATCCGCGCTTAATCGCGTGTTTATAGGCTGTTGTTTCCTTCGTCATCTTGGTCAGACGTTCGGCTGGGTAATGGCCGAAACGGCGCCAAATGTTATCGAGGAAGGATTGCACTTCTTGCGGCAGGAACAGATCCGCGTCGACGTCGGGCCGGCCTTTCGAAAACGCCGTGTAGATATTGGGTTCGATCGGCCCCATCTCGTCGGCGACGAAAACGGCGGGCATCAGCTTGTGTCCATTGAAGGCGACGGAGTAGTACGCCTGTGAAATGAACAACAGCCGCTGTAGCTTCTGCGGCTGGAGATACTCGTTATCCTTTAACGCCATATCGACGAAGTAGAACGCCACATCGAAAGCGGTTTTTACGTCCGCTGGCATCGTGCTCCCAATTCTCTCCAACCTGCTCCGGCGTGGCCTCGCCTTTGGCCCCAGTGCGGAGGCGGGTCGCCCATAAGAATATGGTATGGAGCCGAGAAATGGAATCCGTTGGCTTTCATCGCCGCCACGTTCCGCGATCGGTCGTTGGCGATAATAGCACTGTTTTGTTCTCTCGCCCTACACTGTGTGGAACTGAAGAATCAAAAAACGGGGCCCAGCCCCGCCTCATAACGCCGCGTGAGGCCACTTAGAGCGTTAGGCTTATCTGAGTGCCAGTCATCGGGTTCTCGCCATGGATCACCCTAGCATTGGTCTCATAGGCTTCTATGGCCTTAGCAACCACGCCGGCGAACGCCCGTTCGCGAACTGCGCCCGGGTTCCCGGCTGAGGTTGTAACCGGCGCTTCGTATTCCAACAGCGCCGCGAACGCTTGGCTCGGGGCATTTAGAATTCCACTGTGTTGACGGCGCTGCTGACCCTGGCCCTGGCTGGTCAGATCCCGCTGGCTTTCCTGGAAGCCAAAAGGCGCGGCATCGCGATGGGCAGGCTCAGTGGCGCTAGCTTCCTCGAGCGGCGAGTGGCCAACCGTCGCGGCGCGTGTTGGCGACGCCGCGCGAGTCGCGTGCCAGCTGGGTGCCGTTGGGGCTGCCGTTAGCTTGGGAACCTGGGCCATTCTCGCTCCAAAATAAAAAAGGATTAAGCCCTTCTGCACACACGAACAACCTGCGCCGGATACACCCCCGGCCCAGTTACACTACCTCACTAGAAAACATATAAAGAACAGGTTAATGCGTCAAGCCATTCTTGAACGCGTCAACCGTACAAGAACCTTTATTAATCAATCTCTTAAAATAAATTATCCGAATTTGATCTATAGTCAATCGCTGGCCACATCTGTGATAAACTGCTCTACCAGGGCCGTGACGCCGAAATCGTAAAGGTTGTTGTGGCCGGCGCCGGAAATCCAATGGGCCTGTTTTGGTTCCGATGCCGCATCAAACAGGCGTTTGCCGAGGGCCTTAGGCACCGTTCGGTCGGCCTCGCCGTGGATAATCAGAAGTGGTGCCCTGATATCGGCAACCTTTTCCACTGACGCGTAGCGGTCGCGGACCAACATGCGAGCCGGAACAAACGGGTAATGCTCTGCGGCAGCATCGCCCATGGAAGTAAACGGCGCTTCAAGGATGACCGCGCCGACCGGAATTCGTCGAGCCCATTCGTGGGCCATCTCCACGGCGACGCTCGATCCGAGCGATTCGCCATAGAAAATCCAATCCGCACTTGGTACGCCCACGTTCTCGAGATAGCGAAGCGCCGCTCGCCCATCGGC
>PTLJ01000073.1 GCA_002938045.1 Alphaproteobacteria bacterium MarineAlpha3_Bin4 | reverse complement strand
AACTATGCCAACGGCGACATGGTCGGTCATACCGGTATCCTCGAAGCTGCCATCGTCGCTGCCGAAGCGGTCGACAGCTGCCTCGGCCGGCTGGCGACGGCGGTCACCGAGGTCGGTGGCGTGTTGCTGGTCACCGCCGATCACGGTAACTGTGAGATGATGATCAACCCTACCCTCGATGGACCGCACACGGCACATACCACCAACGTGGTGCCGGTGGTAATGGTCGATGCGCCGTCCTGGGTGCACGAATTGCGCGACGGCCGGCTATGCGACGTCGCACCGACGGTGTTGAGACTGATGGGTCTCGAACAGCCGGCGGAGATGACTGGATGCTCGCTGATCAATGACGGTGGCGCCGAGACCGTGACGGCACAATAGATGCCGACGTTGGCAGCCTCCGTCAGCGGATTGTTTGCGCTTTGCCTCGTCGTGGTCCTATTTGTGTCGCCGCTGGCGGCGGCCGAGATCAAGCCGGCACCCACCACCAGCAAGCGCCTCGATGAGGCCGAAAAGGCGTTGCGTGCCGGAAAGCGCAAGGCTGAGGAACTGAAACGCCAGGCCAGTCAGCTAGAACGCGAAATGACGGCGATCCATCAAGGCTTGGTGGCAGCCGCCCGAATCATTCAGGACTATGAACAGCGCGTTGCCAAGATTAAGCAGCGGCTCGCCGAGCTCGATTCCCAACAGGCCGAGAAGGAGACTACGCTCAAGGGACAACGAGCCAAAATGGGGCGCGTGCTGGTTGCCTTGCAACGCGTCGCCCGGTATCCGCCGGTGGCGCTTATCGCGCAACGCGTATCGCCGGCCGACACCGTGCGAAGCGCCATTTTGTTGCGCGCCACTGTATCTGAATTCGGACTTAGGGCGCGACGGATGCGCGACGACATCCAGGCACTAAACGCAGCCAAGGCGGAAGCACTCGAGCAGCGCACTGAACTCGCCCGCATTTCTGACGGATTAGAGAACCAGCGTAGTAGCCTGCGCAACATGCTCGGGCAGAAATCGCGCCTGCGCCGTCGCACGGTGGCTAAAAGCGTTGCCGCCGAGCGCCAGGTCAAGAAACTAGCGTACGAGGCAGCTTCGTTGCGTGAACTGATAGTCCGGCTCGAATCGATGCGCAAGAAACGCGAAGCTGAAGCCCGGTCGTGGGAGGACGCCAAGGGTAAGCATAAAAATTTGACCGCCGCTGGCGTACCATCAAAACCGGAGCGCGACCCGCCGTCCGGTGTTACCGGCAAACCGATTACCCTGGCCCGCGGGACTTTGCGCTACCCGGTCGTCGGCAAGCTGGTTGAACGCTACGGCCAGACGTCGGAAGGCGGACTCACGGCCAATGGCATCACCATCGTTACTTCGTTGGGTGCCCAAGTCGTCGCACCCTATGAGGGCAGAGTGGTGTTCGCCGGAAAGTTTCGAGGCTATGGCCAACTCTTGATCATCGAACACAGCGAGGGATATCATAGCCTTCTCGCCGGAATGGCGCGGATCGACACTTTGAACGGGCAATGGGTCCTGGTCGGAGAGCCAGTCGGCGTCATGGGACGTGCGGAGGGCAAGCGGCCCTCCCTCTATGTGGAGTTACGCCAAAACGGCCAGCCAAAAAATCCATTGCCGTGGCTGGCGGCACACAAAGATAAGGTAAGCGGATGAAAACTCGAACCCTACTGACGGCCGTGGCCGTCGCTCTGGTGGTCACACCCCTTATGTTGGGAGGTACAGCTGTTTCAGCGGACGAACAGAAAAACGACGCAGGGACCTATCGACTACTCAACCTATTCGGGGACGTCTTCGAACGGGTGCGCGCTGAATACGTCGAGATGCCGACAGATGAAGAGATGATCGAAGCCGCGATCACCGGCATGCTGGCGGCGCTCGACCCACATACCAGCTATATGAACGCCAAGACCTTCCGGGAGATGCAGGTCAATACGCGCGGCCAGTTCGGCGGTCTCGGAATTCAGGTGACTATGGAGAACGGGCTCGTCAAGGTGATCTCGCCAATCGACGACACGCCGGCATTTCGCGCCGGCATCGAGCCTGGCGATATAGTCTCTCATCTTGATGGTGAGCCGGTCCAGGGCCAGACCTTGTCGCAGGCGGTGGAGAAGATGCGCGGCAAGGTCGGCACCGATATCAAGCTGACCGTCCGCCGCAAGGGCAAGATCGAGCCCTTCGACGTCACCATTACCCGTGCCGTGATCAAGATCACCTCGGTCCGCTCGCGGCTCGAGGGGAAAGTCGGCTACGTTCGTATCACATCATTCAATGAGCAGACGAACAAAGGACTGCCCAAGGTGATGAAGCAGTTCGACGAAGCACTAGGCGAAGAACTGCAAGGCATAATCCTTGATCTGCGTAACAATCCGGGAGGGCTTCTCGATCAGGCGGTGGCTGTCGCTGACGCGTTCCTTGACAAGGGGGAAATTGTTTCGACCCGATCGCGCAACCCCGAGGATACCCAGCGCTACAACGCACGGGCCGGCGATCTGGCACATGGCTTACCAATGGTTGTCCTTATCAATAGCGGTTCAGCCTCGGCGTCCGAGATCGTAGCCGGCGCCCTACAGGATCAGCGCCGGGCGATCATTCTTGGAACCCGTTCGTTCGGCAAGGGCTCGGTGCAAACGATTATGCCGCTGCCGGGGCACGGAGCCATGCGGTTGACAACAGCGCGATATTACACGCCGTCGGGGCGTTCGATCCAGGCCGAGGGAATTGACCCAGACATTATCGCCCAACAGTCTCGGGTTGAGGCCATTGAGAACGGTACAAGCCGTCGCGAAGCCGATCTCCGAGGCGCGCTCAAGAGCGACAAAGACTCCGGCGAGGGTGAGCCTGAGAGGGATGCACCCAAAAGCAGTAAGAACGAGGCCCACGACAAAGCGGTAAATGAAATGGGTGAAACGAGCAAGGACAAGACGTTAAAGGACTACCAGTTGTCCCGTGCCCTCGACTTGTTGCGCGGTGTGTCGTTATTCAGTGGCGGCCGAACGACCAGCACAAACTGACGCCGCCGCCAGTATCGTCATGACCGAAAACTTTGCTGCTGCCTAGGGCACCGGTGATGGTCGTCAGTTGAGGTGAAAACTTGAAGTTTCCGAAGATATCCCTGCCGTCTAAGGGTAAGGGCAACGAAGGAAAAGAAGGTGAGCTTGACGAGGTCTCCGGTGACCCCGACAAAGGGCCGAAAACCGTCGTCATTGATAACGACGAAGTCGAACTTAGTGGCGAGGAAAAGAAAATTGGCGACGGTAGCGAAGATGAATCTGACGACGATGATTCCGATGACAGCGATTTCAATAACGACAAGAAAGGCGGCGAGGGGGGCGGTCGGAAGGCGCTGAAGTTGGCGATCTCCGGGGCGGTGGTTCTGGTCCTCGGCATCTTAGCCGGCGGCACTTATTGGTGGTTCGGCGCGAATGATGTTCCGAGCGCTGCGGATCCGATCGCCAACCAGGGGGCGAAAGTGGCGCTGTCTATGCCGGCGGCCGTGAGCGCGCCAAGTCCCGGAGATTCCAACGACGGTTCGAGCAAAGTAACTGGGGTTGGCCTTAATCCACCCGCAGCAGTGCAGGAGCCTCAGGACATCTCGCAGCAGCCATTGCAGAACCTGGCGCTCGGGTCCGGCTCTCTCAATGCACTGGCTGCCGGTGGCCAGAACGCCGAGCAGGGTCTAATGGTGCCCTCGGTTTCTTCCGTAGCCTTCCGTTCGGTGCCGGACATTTCTGAATTGGTTCCGCTACAGGTCCAGGTGCCCAACCCGGGTCTGTACGAGAAGCTGGAGGACGGCACCGGGGTGTTGCCCCAGATCGGCTCCGACGGTCGCCTGCCGTGGCAGGTCTATGCTCGGCCGTTCGAGGCGACCAATTCGGATCCACGGGTAGCCGTTATAGTCGTCGGACTGGGGTTGAGCCGGGCGGCGTCTATGGCTGCGATCAAAAAATTACCGCCTGAAGTCAGCTTTGTGTTCAATCCCTATGCCCAAAAATTGGAAGATTGGCTGCTGCGCTCTCGGCTGTCCGGCCACGAGGTTTTTCTCGGGTTGCCGTTGCAGAGCGACAAGTTCCCGATCGTTGATTCCGGGCCTTATTCGCTGAGTGTTGACGCGACGTCGGAGGAAAACATGGCGCGGCTGATGAAACTGCTGAGCCGGTTTCCGGGATATGTCGGCGTTGCGGCGTTCGGTGATTCGCGGTTCACCACATTGGTGGATAAGATCAAGCCGGTGCTGGAGGTGATTAAGGCGCGCGGCCTTATGTACTTGGACAGCGGCCTTAACAACGCCTCGGTGGTGCCGCGCATCGCTGATGAAATCGGCGTGCCGCGGGCGATCAGCAACCTAGTCATCGACGACGTGCCTTCACGTCGGGCGATCGACGGCCGGCTCGCCGAGCTCGAGCGCATAGCGCGCGATCGGACGATGGCGATCGCCATCGTTCGCGCCTATCCGGCGACTATTGAACGTCTCAATCTCTGGTTCGATTCGCTGAGGGCTAAGCGGTTGGTCCTGGCGCCCGTGTCCGCGTTCGCGGAAAAGCAGAACCCCCAGTGATGGTGATATCGAATTTCGCTGGTGGTCGAGGATTAACCTACCGTCCGGGCGTCGGCGCTGTCCTGTTCAACGGTGACGGCCGTGTCTGGATCGGCCGCCGAGCAACCAAGTCGGACCCGTCGAGGATCCAGTTCTGGCAGATGCCGCAGGGCGGAATCGACGACGGAGAAACGCCGTCCGAGGCGGTGATCCGGGAACTGGCTGAAGAAACCGGGACCGACAAGGCCGAGGTCATTGCTGAAACCAGGGACTGGCTCAGCTACGATCTGCCCGAACACCTGATTGGCGTCGCCTGGGACGGCGGCTACCGCGGCCAGATCCAGAAATGGTTTGCGCTCCGGTTCACAGGAGACGCCCGTGATTTCGATCTCGAACGGCACGATGAGCCCGAGTTCACGGAGTGGCGTTGGGCGCGGGTTTCTGAACTGCCCAACTTAATAGTGCCCTTCAAGCGCCGGCTCTATCAGGATATCCTGACCGAGTTCGCCCATCTACCTGACGTAATCACAGCCGCGACCTAACGCCCCCTCACAGAATACAGACCCACGACAATGATGTAACTGCAAGTGATTGGCGGTTTCTTCTTCCTCGTCGACGCATTCAAACGGTTGGTCTGCGGCGACGTAAATCTAGCCGACCGGTTCGGCATTGCGCCGTTGGTTATCGGCATGACGATCGTTGCAGTTGGCACCTCGCTGCCGGAACTGGTGGCCTCGGTGATCTCAGCGCTTCGCGGCCATTCCGACGTCACCATCGGCAATGTCGTCAATTCCAACCTGTTCAACAGCCTTGGTGTAGCCGGGATGGTCGCCGTGGTGACGCCGCTTTCCGGTTCGGGATCGAACCCTCAGCTTTGACATTTGGGCGAGGTTGGCGACCTCGGTCATTCTGGTGTTGGTACTCATCCTGGGTTGGCGGCTGATGTGCCCAGCGGCAGCGTTCCTTATTTTCTACGGCGGCTACATTCGGATCCAGGCGACCATTGTCTCCGAGGTGATGGCGTCGCTCAGCTAAGGGCGCTTGAATCCGGTGGCGCGTTCGCCCATTCTCGCGGCGATGTCGGATAGCACGGGAAACAGGGTCCTGATCACCGGCGCCGGGCAGCGCATCGGCCGCACCATCGCCCTCGAACTGGCCGCGTGTGGGTGGGCCGTAGCGGTCCATTACAACACCTCGGCTGACGCGGCTGCTGCCGTCGTCGACGAAATCGTCGAGGCGGGTGGCCGCGCTTCTATGGTGGCTGCCGATCTCTCCGACGAGGCGCAGTCACAGGCGCTGATCAGCCGCGCCTCTGACGCGCTCGGTCCTATCACCTGCCTGATCAACAATGCCTCGGTGTTCAGGGAAGACACGACGCAGACGGCGACGCGAAACAGTTGGGACCTGCACATGGAGGTCAATCTTCGGGCGCCGTTCGTACTGACGCAGACTTTTGCTCGCCAACTGCCGCAAAGTCGCGCCGGCAATGTCATCAACATCGTAGATCAACGGGTCTGGAACCTGGGTGCCGATTACGCCACTTATACACTGAGCAAGATCGGGCTCTGGGGGCTGACCCAGACCACGGCACGGGCGCTTGCGCCGAACATCCGCGTCAACGCCATCGGTCCCGGTCCGACGCTGCCGCACAGCCGCCAGAGCGAAGACGGGTTCGTTCACCATTGGCGGGCGACGCCACTCGGGCGGCAGGTCACGCCGGAAGATATTTGCCACGGCGTGCGGTATATCCTTGACGCGACGACAATGACAGGGCAGATGATCGCTCTCGATGCTGGCGAACATCTCGGCGGCGAGCATAAATGAGCGGCAGAGACAGCGGAGGGTTTAGGTGACGTCGAACCAGGCCAAGCTCGTGCAACCGTTGAGGATCGCCGACGCCCGCAACGCGGTTCGTCACGTATTCATCCGTGATTACATGGTCGATTGTTCGATCGGCATTCATAGCCATGAGAAGGAGCACGATCAACGCGTGCGGATCAATCTCGACCTTGCCGTCTGGGAGGGCGAGACGCCGATCAACGACGACATCCGCAACGTGATCTGTTACGAGCACCTAGCCAAGAGTATTGAGCGCATCGTCGGCGAAGGCCACATCAATTTGGTTGAAACTTTGGCCGAAAAGATCACCGCCATGTGCCTTGAGGAAGACTGCGTTTATTCGGCGCGCGTACGTGTCGAGAAATTGGACATCTTGAGTAATGCAAAAAGTGTCGGCGTTGAAATCGAAAGATTTAATTCGCAAGTATAGATCACTAATTCGTTAGTAGCCGAGGGATCGTTTGTTTGACTTTAGCACCGGTTCGTCGGCCGGCGAGTTTTACACAGGCATTCGTTTGTTACGGAAACGTGAAATCTATATTGCAAATCATGACTACACTCCATGGTTTCCCAAATAGATTAAATTTTTTCCATTAATAACAACGCATTAAGACATTGCATAAAAATTAGGCAATAACGAGAAAATCCTTAAATTATCTGGGGCTAGCCTCCGGATGGGTGGTTTTCAACAGAGTTATTCACAGGAATCGTGGATAGATGGCGAACTGATAATTATGCTTTTCGGGAACGCTGTGCGGCCTGTTCCATCTTGCATAACTTCTTATGTAATGGACGAGAAATGTACAGGACAAAAAATTGGCCGAACCAATAAACCCGGATTTACGGTCGCAGGCCGCTTTCTCGGCTTCCGAAGGCAAAAACGGAGCAGCGCCGACAAAGGGCGCAGCGGTAATTGAGGCGTACGTTAAGACACTGCCTGG
>PTLJ01000072.1 GCA_002938045.1 Alphaproteobacteria bacterium MarineAlpha3_Bin4 | reverse complement strand
TGTTTGGTCTTATCGCGGTGATTCCTTGGTTCATCAAGCACGGGATGGCGCCGCTCAAGACCCATCGTCTCGGATTGTTGGGCGTTCGCGGACTCCTCAATACCATCTCCATGCTTGCCTTCTTCACAGCACTCAGCATCACGCCGACAGCCCAGGTCACGGCGCTCGCCTTTACCGCGCCGATCTACGCGACGTTGTTAGCTATGTTCTTCTTTCGCGAAGCCGTCGGCATTCGCCGCTGGGCAGCGATCCTGATCGGGTTCCTGGGCACCCTAGTCGTTCTCCGTCCGGGCTTTGAGGCAATTAGCACTGGTCAGCTGCTAGTCATCTTCTCTGCGATGATCTGGGGAGCGTGTCTGGTCATTATCAAGAGTATCGGTCGTACCGAATCGAGTGTTACAATCACCACCTACATGTCCTTGTTCATGACGCCGCTGTCGCTGGTGCCGGCGTTGTTCGTCTGGCAGTGGCCGAGCGGCGAGCAGTTGTTGTGGTTGGTCGGCATTGGCGTACTCGGCGGCGGCGGTCAATTGGCAATGACCGAGTCACTCCGCTCCGCCGACACCCACGTCGTCATGCCGGTCGATTTTACCAAGCTAATCTGGGTCGCTATCATCGGCTATCTCGCCTTTGGCGAGGTGCCTGGCCTCTTTGTCTGGCTTGGCGGCACTATGATCTTCAGCGCGACTGCCTTCATCGCCTACCGCGAGCACGTTTTAGGCAAGCAAATCAAAGCCACCCCGCCGCTTTCCTAAGGCTACAACGCCTGGCCGATTTTGCGGCCTTCGTAAAACGCCATATTGGCGTGGCGTGGTGCGACGGCGTCGCCGATGGTGTGGATCTCGAAGCTGTCCCCGGCTAGTTCATAGGCTAGCCAGTTCGTGGACGCGTTGGTCGTCGCCAGGACCAGAGCGTCGGCCTCGACGCGGGTCTCGGAGCCGACGGCGAGATCGAGCACCGTCGCCGCATCGCCGTGCCATTCGGTGACCGCCGCCTCAGTCAACCATATCGCGCCGAGTTGCTTCAAACGCCGCCGGAGCGGCCAGTCGGCAGTAGTGCGAATCAACTCAAAGCCGACCACTGGCCAACTGGTAACGATGATTACCTCATGGCCCGCCTCAGCCAGGTGCCAAGCGGTACCGCCGCCGTGCCAGTGGCCGATATCGTCGAGCACGATTACCCGCTTACCGGGTCGAGCGTTGCGGCTCATCACGTCCTCGACTGAAAAAACGTTGAGCCTGTCGATGCCCGGGACCGGGTCGAGGTGCGGCAATGCACGCTGGAAGCCGGTTTCGCGCGGCAGCGAGCCAGTCGCCAAGACGACTGCATCAGCACCGAATTCGCGTACGTCCGCAGCCTCCATGAAGGTATTGAGGCGCACGCTCACCTGCACTTTTTCGAACTGCCCCTCGTACCACCGGATCAGGTCCGTAATCTGGCCCCGTCGCGGCTGCAGGCCGGCGAGGCGGAACTGGCCGCCAAGCGCCGTGCCGGCCTCAGCCAAGGTAACATTGTGGCCGCGCTCGGCTGAAACCCGCGCCGCCTCCAGCCCGGCCGGTCCGCCGCCGACAACCAGGATGCGTCTGGATTTTTTGGCCAGCGTGAAGCGGTCGCCACCCCATTCGAACTCTCGCCCAGCGGACGGGTTGATCAAGCAAGAGATCCAATAATCCCGGTAGCGCCGGCCCCAGCACATTTGGTTGCACGAAATGCAGCCGCGTATGTCTTCAGGACGGTCTTCCAAGGCCTTGTTGACCAGATGCGCATCGGCAATCTGACCGCGCACGATGCTGACCATGTCGGCCTGGCCCTGGCCAATTACTGTGTTGGCGTTCTCGGCCGTACGAATTTGGCTCTCGGCCTGCACGCGGGCGTGCGTGACGACGCGCTTTAGTGATTCGGCATAGCCGACGCCGAGCTTGTCCTCGTAGAATACAGTCGGCATCAACTTGTAGAAATCGAAGTAGCTGCCGGTGCCGCAGGTGACATAGTCGATCAGTCCGTCCCGATCGTGGTAGGCGACGATCTCCTGCAAGGATTCCATGTTCAACGCGACATCGATGTCTTCGTCCATGCTGACGGCCATGCCGATAATGAAGTCGTTGCCGCAAACCTTACGGATACGTTCGGTGATCTCAGTCGAGAACCGCATGCGGTTGTCAAAACTGCCGCCCCACTTGTCATCGCGCTGGTTCGACCACGGTGTCCAGAACGCATCAATGACGGCGTGATAAGCAGCGAATAGCTCGATCCCGTCGAAGCCCGCCTGGTGGGCGCGGTGCGCGGCCTGGACGAAGCCTTCAATCAGCTCCACTATCTCGGCCTCGGTCATGGCGTGGCTGCCGTCGGAATCGTGGTACGACGGCAGGCCAGACGGCGACCAGCTGGGCGCGAAGGAGTTGTCGGCGTCGCCGTGTTGGCCGACGTGGTAAAGCTGGTGGATCATCACGGATCCCAACTCATGGCAGGCCTCAGTTATTTTTCGGAAATGTGGGATGATGGCGTCGTCGCCATGGCGGAAGTTGCCGCGGGTCAGGACCCCGGTGGCGTGCACCGGCACCGGCTCGACGACGATCATCGCCGCACCGCCTAGTGCGCGCTCCTTATAATAACCAAGGTGTCGTTCGCCCGGCAGGCCGCCTTCCGACATGTTGGCCGTGTGGGCCCCG
This sequence comes from Alphaproteobacteria bacterium MarineAlpha3_Bin4, assembly GCA_002938045.1. Classification (GTDB taxonomy): domain Bacteria; phylum Pseudomonadota; class Alphaproteobacteria; order Rhodospirillales; family Casp-alpha2; genus PTLJ01. Next base: position 4,740 of record PTLJ01000072.1, on the reverse strand, counting down.
AAGTTGATGCGGTTTCTCAACGTCTTATGACGGAGTTGCAAGGGCTCGGCGATATGAGGGAACATCTTTGACATTACTAGCACCCCTCAGTAATTCGAGTTCCGGCCTGTGTGGCGACGCGCTGCGCGTCAACCCACTCCTTTATAACGCCGCGGCCGACATCGAGCGCCTGTTCCAGGCTCCCGACCGGTCGCTCTAAAAGTCCTTGCATAGCCTCAGCGAATCGTAGATCGCCGCATGCACGTTGCGGCTGGAGACAGCGTCGCCAGCACGATAGAGGCGGAACGCGCCTTCCGAATTAGCGACCACCTCCTGCGGCTGGCCAGAGATCAGCGCCTTGTAGTCGATCTCGCCGCGGTTGATCGAATCCTCCTTGAGGGCGAAATAGAGCTCGTCCATTGGCTTGGTGCCGTGTTCGACGACAATCTGGTCAACCCGGCGCTCATGGACGGTGTCGGAATAATCGCTGCCCAACGTCGCCACCAGCTTGTTGCCATCGCGCCGGACCGAGAGCAGCCGCGTATTGATGGTGATGCGCACGCCGCAGTCCAGGAAGCAGCGCGCGTAGGGTACGTGATTGAGGCCGCCGATCTCGGGTGCAAAGAAGCGCTCAGGCGTGACCAGCTCCAGTGCTGCTCCGGCCTCAGCGATCATCTCCGCTGCCTGCAGGCCCGGGTGGGCTCCGTTGTCGTCGTAAAGCAACACATCGGCGCCAGGCTTGGTGTTACTGGCTAGGATGTCCCATGAACTGACGACCAACTCGTGGCCGGTTTCCAACGGCGGTGGATTGGGGAGGCCGCCGGTTGCAACGATGACGATGTCGGGACTTTCGGCAACGACGTCGGCGGCCTCCGCATAGAAGTTGAATCGCATCCCAACGCCCAGGTCACCGCAGCGTTCGAGACGCCAATCAATAATGCCGATCAGGTCGCGCCGGCGACCGGCCTCGTCCGCCGCCAGGCGCACCTGGCCACCGGCATTGGACGCCGCCTCCAGCACCACCACGTCGTGGCCGCGCGCCGCCGATACCCGCGCTGCCTCCAGCCCGGCGGGGCCGGCGCCGACGACGACGACGCGCTTGGCCGAGCCCGTTCCGCGCTCGATTTCGTGCGGCATGGTCGCCTCGCGCCCGGTCGCCGGGTTGTGAATGCAAAGCGCCTCGTGGCCCTCGTAGATGCGATCCAAGCAATAGGTAGCGCCAACGCAGGGACGAATCTCCCCCTCGTGACCCTCCATCACCTTCCTCGCGATGTGTGGGTCGGCCATGTGGGCGCGGGTCATGCCAACCATATCGAGCTTTCCCTCGGCGATGGCGTGGCGCGCCGTCGCCACATCGCTAATCTTGGCAGCGTGGAAGACCGGGAACTTGGTCTCTGCCCGCACTTCGCCGGCGAAATCCAGGTGCGGCGCCGAGCGCATGCCGTAGATAGGGATGACCTCGGATAGCGCCGCGTCGGTCTCTATGTGGCCGCGGATGATGTTAAGGAAATCGATCTTACCGCTGGCGGCGAGGCGGCGCGCAATTTCGACACCCTCATCGCGGCTCAGGCCCTTGTCCCAGTCCTCGTCGGCGACCATGCGCACACCGATGATGAAATCGGGTCCGACTGCCTCGCGCATGGCGTCTAAGATCCGGTGCGTGAAACGCAACCGATTATCCAGGCTGCCGCCGTATTCATCATTGCGCAGGTTGGTGGCCGGCGACCAGAAGCCGTCCAGGAGGTGTCCGTAGGCCTCAATCTCGACACCGTCGAGATCAGCCGCCTGCATGCGCTGAGTGGCATCAGCGTAGGCCTTGACGATGCGGTCCAGGTCCCAATCCTCGGCCTCCTTGGGAAAAGCGCGATGGGCCGGTTCGCGCACCAGCGAAGGTGCCAGTACCGGTAGCCAGTCGGAGTAGTTCCAGTTGGTGCGCCGGCCCAAGTGCGTAATCTGGATCATCGTCGCCGCGCCAAACTCGCGGCACTCGTCGGCAATACGTTTCAGGAGCGGAATGATTTCGTCCTTGTAGGCATGGAGATTGCCAAAGGCGGAGGGACTGTCCTCTGCTACGATAGCCGAGCCGGCGGTCATGTTCAGCGCGATACCACCGCGCGCCTTTTCGACATGATATAAGCGGTAGCGGTCCGTCGGCAGGCCGGATTCCGAATAGGCCGGCTCATGGCTGGTGCTCATAATCCGATTTTTGAACGTCAGGTGCTTGAGCCGATAGGGTTGCAGCAGTGGATCGGAAGTGCTCATCGGCGGCGTCCTAGTTATCCCACCTCACCGCCGGATACCGTGACTCACGGCGCTCACTGCAACAAGGGAAAAGCGGTGGTTTTTAGCCAAGTGTGCGCATCGGTGTGCCCGGCCGCTGCCGGGTCTGCCACTCTGGATCGATCCAAACCGTCGCGTTAGAGGGCGCCAGCGGCTGCTTGCCCATGATTATGTCAGCGGCCTTCTCAGCAACCATGATTGTGGGCCCGTTGAGGTTGCCGTTGGTGATGGTCGGAAAGATGGAAGAATCGACAACCCTCAAGCCCTCGATGCCGATCACGCGGCAGTCGGGGTCGATGGTAGCCATCGGATCGTCGGCCGCGCCCATGCGGCAGGTGCAGCTAGGGTGGTAGGCGCTCTCAGCGTTGGCACGAATCCAGGCGTCGATGGCGTCGTCCGAAATGACGTCCTCGCCTGGCTGAATCTCGCCGGCGTAAAAAGGGTCCATGGCCGGCTGGACCATGATTTCGCGGGTCAGCCGGATACAGGTGCGGAAAGCCGCGCGATCGTCCTCGTGTTCGAGGTAGTTGAACAATACCTTCGGTTTGGCGGCCGGATCAGGACCGGTAATCCAGAGCCGGCCCCGGCTTTTTGGTTTGTTGGGTCCGACGTGGACTTGAAACCCGTGGCCGGAAAAGGCGGCGCGACCATCATAGCGCATGGCGGCAGGCAGGAAGTGGTATTGGATATCTGGCCACTTGACGCCCGCCGCCGAGCGAATGAAGGCGCCCGATTCGAAATGGTTTGTGGCACCGAGGCCGTCTTTGAAGAAGAACCAGCGGGCGCCGATCAGGAATTTGTTAAAGGGATTGAGTTTGCCGTTCAGCGTGATCGATTGCGCGCAGTGGAATTGGAAATAGACCTCCAGATGATCTTGTAGGTTGGTGCCGACGCCCGGCAGGTCGTGCACCACACCGACCCCCGCTGCTCGCAGCACGTCGCCGGGGCCGATGCCAGAAAGCTGCAGGATCGTCGGCGAGCCGATGGAACCTGCCGCTAGGATCACCTCGCACCTCGCATGGGCGACGTGACTCTCACCACCACGTTGGTAGGCGACGCCGACGGCGCGACGCCCGTCCATGACGACGCGCTCACTCAACGCATGGGTGACGACCTGAAGGTTGGGCCGCCCGCGGACGGGCTTCAGGTAAACGTTCGAAGTCGAGGCTCGAACCCCTTCGCGGACCGTCATGTGCAGCGGCCCAAACCCTTCTTGTTGGTAGCCGTTGTAGTCGGCGGTCTCCATGTAGCCGGCCTCCGCGCCGGCTAAGAGAAAGGCGCGATAGAGCGGGTTCCGCATCTCGTTGCCGTTATTGACAGTGAGCGGGCCGTCGTCGCCCCGGTATTTGTCTGCGCCACCCTTCCAGGCTTCGGCGCGGCGGAAGTAGGGCAAACAATGTCTGTAGCCCCAGCCCCGCGCGCCGGCTTCTTCCCATTCGTTGAAGTCGCAGGCGTGGCCGCGCACGTAGACCATGCCGTTGATCGATGATGAGCCACCCAGGGCCTTGCCGCGCGGACAGTTCATGTGGCGACCGTCCATGAATGGCTCCGGTTCTGTCTCGAAGCCCCAGTTGTAACGTTTCATATTCATCGGGATCGAAAACGCCGTCGGCATCTGGATGAATATCGAGCGGTCTGAACCGCCGGCCTCAATCAAAAGTATGCGGTTTTCTGTCTCCTCGCTGAGGCGGTTGGCGAGCACGCAACCGGCCGAGCCGGCGCCAACGACGATATAATCGAAGTTTCCTAGCGCTCCCACGCAAAGCCCCCAGTTCGGGTCGTACCCTTGATCAATGACGGGGGGTCCGGCGTGTCACCGATCAGCCGGTCCAGATAGTCGCGTGCGATCGTGCGCAGAGCCTCACGGTCGGGTCGTCCGCCCGACAGGGCAGCCCGCAGCCATAACCCATCTATCAGCGCCACCAGCCCGTCGACAGCGTCGTCTACCGAGGCCCTTGGCATTACCCACTTGAGGGCACTGACAAGGTTGGAGTGGGCGCGGGCCAGGTTGATACGGCGGAGTTTCATCAAAGCCGGATCGTGCGGCGCATGGGCCCAGAAGGCGAGCCAGGCAGTGATTGCTTCGCGGCTAAACTGCTCAGCAGAAAAGTTACCGTCGATCACTGCTTCGGCACGCTGCACCGGGGTCTCCGCCAGCGCCAACCGTCCGGCAACGGCAGTCCGCAGTTGCTCCAGGAGATCGCGCATGGCGGCCTCGAGTAGCGCATGCTTGTCTTCGAAGTAATGATGGACGATGCCCGGTGAAACGCCGGCCCGCTTGGCGATCCTGGAAACGGTGGCATCGCTGAACCCAACATTGCCGATCACAGCGATAGTGGCGTCGATCAGTTGACGCCGGCGGATCGGCTTCATTCCCAATTTCGGCATCTTTTATTCCTTCTAACAACGGGCTTAAAAAATCAAACCGTTAGAATCAACAAAATACCCGGAAAAGGGTGGTTCGTCAATTATTTTTAATTA
>PTLJ01000071.1 GCA_002938045.1 Alphaproteobacteria bacterium MarineAlpha3_Bin4 | reverse complement strand
CCTAGGTTTAGCGGCACGCCACCCAGGGTCTCTATATAAGCGGCGACAGCGAAGCTGTTGGAGCTGACGATCTGGTCCTGGCTTAGATTACCACCCGGCATGGATAGTTCTTCGCCGGTTGCGGTGAACGCGACGCGCGGGCGCCTACGCACTTTCAGTGATGGAACGTTCATCGCCGCCACAAGACCAAGATCGCGGGCGCTGAGGATGGTTCCGGCCTTGAGCAGCAATTCGCCTTCACTGAAGTCCATGCCCGCCGGACGCACGAACTTGCCAGGCTCAACGCTCTCGTTGATCTGGATTTGCGCGCCATCGGCCTTGGTGTTTTCCTGCATGACGATGGTGTCAGCGCCTTCGGGAAGCAGGGCCCCGGTAAAGATGCGGACGGTCTCGCCGGTCTTAACGGTACCGCCAAACCCTGCGCCAGCTTGGCTTTCACCGATCTGTTTGAGATCAACTGGTGCGCCGGCCACGTCTAACGCCCGTACCGCGTAGCCGTCCATCGCCGAAACTGCCATCGGTGGGTGGCTGACCCGAGCGGCGACGTCCTCAGACAAGACCCTTCCCAAACCGTCGGCAAGGCCAATCTGCTCGCTAGAAACGACGGAGAATCCCGCCTTGACCTTGACCAGTGCTTCCGCAACGGAAATCATCTATTCACTCTCAAAAGTGCCGGATTTCCCGCCAACCTTTTGCACTAGGCGGATATCGGTGAGCCGCATTCCCCGATCGACGGCCTTACACATGTCGTAAACCGTCAGCGCCGCGATCGAGACCGCCGTCAGCGCCTCCATTTCGACTCCGGTCTGTCCGCAGAGTTTGCAAGTTGCGGAGATGTCGACCGCGTTGCGTTTCGGATCGCAGACGAAATCGACGGTGACCGATGTCAGTTTGATCGGATGGCAGAGCGGAATTATGTCCGGGGTCTTTTTGGCCCCCATGATTCCTGCTAGTTGAGCGACACTCAACACATCGCCTTTCTTGACCCCGCCATTGATGATCATCGCCATGGTTTCGGGCTGCATTAGCACAGAGCCCTTAGCCGTTGCCGTACGCTCTGTGATGTCCTTTTCCGTTATGTCAACCATAATTGCGTTACCGTCGGCGTCTATGTGAGAAAAATCAGCCATCAATTGCTAGCTGTCGCCCCCTCGGGAATCGAGAGAAGGGCGCGAGTGGCAGCCTCTACGTCTGCCTCACGCATCAGCAACTCACCAACCAGGAAACAGTTCGCCCCGGCTCGCGACATCCGCGCCAGATCGGTAGGTCTGCATAGTCCGCTCTCGCTGACAGTAATTCGGTCGGCCGGTATCCGCGCCGCCAACTGTTCTGTGACCGCAATATCGACCTCCAGCGTCTTGAGATTGCGATTGTTTATTCCAATCAGGTTAGTCTCTAATTTCAGCGCCCGCTCGAGTTCATCGCCATCATGTACCTCAACGAGAACATCCATGCCGTAGTCTCGGGCAACGGATTCCAGTTCTGCGGCCTGGCCATCATCCAACGCGGCCATGATCAGAAGTACGCAATCGGCGCCGAGCGCCCGCGATTCGATAATCTGATAAGGATCGAGCATGAAGTCCTTACGTAGAACGGGCAGATCGACAGCCACGTGGGCCTCGCTCAAGTGTTCATCTCTGCCTTGGAAGTAGGGACTGTCTGTTAGCACTGACAGGCACGACGCGCCGCCGCGTCGGTAGGCCGTGGCCAACGCTGCCGGATTGAAATCCTCGCGGATCAAGCCGCGCGATGGGGACGCCCGTTTAATCTCAGCGATTAGTCCGTAACCACCAGCGTAGACGGAGCGCTGGAGTCTCTTCGTGAACTCTCGCGGCGGTTCAGCAAACTCAGCTGCTTCGGCGACCTCGGTGATGGACCACCCGGCCTTCGCCGCAGCCACGTGAGTGCGCTTGTCGTCACAAATCCGGGTAAGGATGTCGCTCATGAGCCGGAATTGGTGATCTCGATCAACTTATCAAGTGCGGCGCGGACCTTGCCCTTGGAGATGGCCGCGGCGGCAATCTCAACACCGTCCTTAAGACGGTCGGTCTTGCCAGCGACGATCAGGCTGCCGGCAGCGTTTAAAAGCACGATATCGCGGAACGGGCCCTCGCTGCCGTCAACCATGGCGCGGATAGCGTCCGCGTTCTCGTCCGGATCTCCGCCGCGGATGTCGACGGCACTGGCAAGCTGCAGGCCAGCGTCCTCAGGAGAGACTTCGAAGGTTGTCACCTTGCCGTCCTTCAACTCGGCGACGAAGGATGATCCGGTGGTGGTGAGTTCGTCGAGACCGTCTGAGCCGTGCACGACCCATGTCGCTTCGCACCCAAGGTTGCCAAGGACTTCCGCCATCGGTTCAACCCAGCGCTTGTCGAAAACGCCGGTGAACTGGCGCTTGACGCTGGCTGGATTGGACATCGGGCCCAGGATGTTGAAGATCGTTCGCACCCCCATCGCAGCCCGCACCGGGCCGACGAAGCGCATGGCACTATGGTGCCGGGGCGCCATCAGAAAGCCGATCCCGGCGTCACGGATAGATTGTTCGATTAAGGCCATATTGGCATCGAGATTGACGCCGAGAGCTGTCAATACGTCGGCCGCGCCGGATTTCGACGACACGGCCTTATTGCCGTGTTTAGCGACCGGAACGCCGCAGCCGGCGACGACGAGCGCCGAGCCGGTGGAAATGTTGTAGGTACCGGACGCATCGCCGCCAGTGCCGACCACATCAATGGCACCATCGGGCGCCTCGATTGTGGTCGCCTTTGCGCGCATGATGCGAACGGCGCCGGTAATCTCGTCAACGGTCTCGCCGCGCACCCGAAGCGCCATCAAGAATGCACCGATCTGCGACTCGAGAGCGTCGCCCGACATGATTATGTCGAACGCCCTTTCCGCCTCCTCGGTGGTCAGGCTGTTACTTTCTGCAACTTTGGCTAGGATCGGTTTGAGTGCGTCGCTCATGCTGCCTGACTCCCACTGGAAATCTCGAGAAAATTTTGGATTAGCCGGTGGCCGTGCTCGGAAGCGATACTTTCGGGATGAAACTGCACCCCGTGTACCGGCAGCTGCTGGTGCGAAACCCCCTGGATGACGCCATCGTCGCTCTCAGCCGTGACTGCCAAGCAGTCGGGCAGACTGTCAGGATCGAGGGTCAGGGAATGATAGCGCGTGGCCATGAAGTCAGTGGGAATGCCGTCGAACAGCGCCGTCCCCTTGTGCTTGATCTCACTGACTTTGCCGTGCATGGGTTTCGGCGCCAAAACGACCTTCGCTCCGAAAGCTTGGCCAATGCATTGGTGACCGAGACAAACACCGAGGATCGGTAGCCTGCCGGCCGCCTTTTCAATCAGATCGAGGCAGATTCCGGCTTTGTCAGGATCGCAGGGGCCCGGCGAGAGGACAATTCCGTCGGCGCCCAGTTCTATCGCCTGGTCGGTGTTGAGGGCATCGTTGCGCCGAACCTCGACCTCCGCTCCCAACTCGCCCAGGTAGTGGCGGAGGTTGTAGGTGAAGCTATCGTAATTATCGATTAGTAAAAACATATCAACACGTTACCAAAATATATGCGATCCGGCGCTACCCCTTTTCTGACAATGCGTACGCCGACAACTTGGCCCTTTGCGCGGTTGGCGACACAATGCAGGGACACCCTGCCAGCGTCAAGTCGGCGCTGTCCGTATTACGGCTCTCGCGCCCCTTGACCTTCTCCATATTGAAGCCCATAAGGTTACCTTCCATTATACTAGAGGGTTTGGAAAACGTCAGCGATGGCGCCGACGCCACAGGATTCATCCACGGAACTCCCCGTTCCGTTTACTGGGACCGCATCCGCCACCCTGCCGATCGAAGGTATGAGTTGCGTCGGCTGCGCTTCCCGGGTTGAGAAGGCGCTGTCGGCACTTAATGGCGTCACGGAGGCCAGCGTAAATTTTGCCTCAGAGCGCGCCGATATCGCCTTCGATGCCAACAGCCTATCGATCGTAGAGATTGCCGCAGCTGTCACCGAGATCGGCTTCTCCGTCCCACACAAGACCATCGAGCTCTCTATTCAAGGCATGACCTGCACGTCTTGCGCAGGTCGTGTTGAAAGGGCTCTGGCAGGGATTCCCGGTGTGTTGTCAGCGTTGGTCAACCTCGGCAACGAACATGCGCTGGTAAACACTATCTCGGACATGGTCGACATCGTCGATCTTGTTCACGCTGTGTCACAAGCGGGATACCGCACCCGCGTCATGAAAGAGGCTGAGGCCACGTCAACGGAGGAAGAGGCGCTTGCCCGGCGCTCGCGCGAGGATCTCAGGACCTTTGCCGTCGCAGCAGCAATGACCGTGCCGCTTGTTCTGCAGATGATGTGGGAACTGACCGGCGGTGTCTGGGTCATACCGGCCATTATACAACTTGCGCTGGCGACACCGGTGCAGTTCTGGGCCGGCGCCCGCTTTTACAGGGCCGCCTTTGGGGCGATCCGCGTCGGAACCGGCAACATGGATCTGCTCGTCGCCCTCGGTACCTCGGCGGCGTACGGGCTCAGTCTGTTCAATACGTTCCTTCCTGAATCTGGTGGTAGCGATCTTTATTTTGAAGCCAGCACCGCCATCATTACTCTCGTTCTGCTCGGCAAGTTGCTGGAAAGCCGAGCCAAACACGGCACCACCGCAGCGATCCGGGCGCTAATGAAGCTACGTCCGGTGGCAGCCCGGCTGTTGCGGAACGGAAGTGAAATCGAGGTTCCCGTGGCCGAGGTCGGCACCGGCGACCTGGTCGTCGTCCGTCCCGGAGAGCGAGTGCCGGTCGACGGCATTATCGAAGACGGTAAAACCCAGATGGACGAATCCTTGCTCACCGGAGAAAGCATGCCGGTAGCAAAACGAGCCGGCAATCCCGTCACCGGTGGGGCCATCAACGGCGATGGTTTAGTTCGTGTTCGGGCCACGACGGTCGGCGCCGAAGCCGTGCTCGCCCACATTATCAAGTTGGTGCAGGGCGCGCAGGCCAGCAAGGCGCCGGTACAAAAGCTGGTCGACCGTATCGCTGCGGTCTTCGTGCCAGTTGTTGTCACCGTTGCAGCCGTGACGTTTCTTGGCTGGTGGTTCTCAGGCGCCAGCGGGCCAACCGCGATAATCAATGCCGTTGCCGTACTAGTGATTGCGTGTCCCTGCGCGCTCGGCCTGGCGACGCCGACAGCGATCATGGTTGGTACCGGCGTCGCCGCCAGGTACGGCGTGTTGATCAAGGATGCGGAAGCCCTCGAGTGCGCCCACCGGATCACTACTATTGTGCTCGACAAAACCGGGACCCTGACCGAAGGCCGGCCGACAGTAACCGCTGTCGTCCCGGCAACCGGCGATGAAACCAGGCTCGTTTGCCTGGCGGGATCGGCCCAGCAGGGGAGCGAACACCCGTTGGCTCATGCCGTACTTCGCCATGCCGAAGAAAAAGGTATCCCGCTGCTACCCGTGTCCGACTTCACCCGCCAGCCAGGCCTAGGGCTAAAGGCAACGGTCGACGGTCAGTCGCTCGCCATTGGCAATCGTCGTTTTGTAGTGGAGGAGGGCATTGTCACGAGTTCGTTAGAGGGCCGCGCACGTACTCTTGAAAACGCCGGAAAAACCGTGATGTGGGTCGTTATGCAAATGCCGGAGCCTCAGTTGCTGGGCATCATCGCCGTCAACGATCGGGTAAGGGCGGGAGCCACAGCGGCCGTTTCAGTGCTGCGCGGCAACCGGATTGAGGCGGTGATGATGACCGGCGACAATCAACGTACGGCGGCTGCGGTGGCCGAGGAGGTCGGCATCGAGCAGGTGCTGGCGGAGGTTCTTCCCGACCATAAGGCGGCAGCAATCAAACGCCTGGCGGCAGATGGAAAGACCGTGGCAATGGTCGGCGATGGCATCAATGACGCCCCTGCTCTCGCCGCTGCCGACATCGGGTTTGCAATGGGAACCGGCACCGATGTCGCCATGCATGCCGCCGGCATCACCCTGATGCGCGGCGAGCCTAGATTGATTGCCGACGCAATCGATGTCTCGCGAGTTACATACCGGAAGATAAAACAGAACTTGTTTTGGGCCTTTATCTACAACCTCGTCGCCATTCCGCTGGCAGCATCCGGCTATCTCAGCCCGGTGATAGCAGGTGCTGCGATGGCATTGAGCAGCATCTCGGTGGTGTCCAATTCGCTGCTGCTGAAGAACTGGCAACCCGGAGGAACGCAGTGATTAATATCGGAATCTTGTCACGACAGGCAGATATCTCGGCGAAAACCATTCGTTACTACGAAAGCGTCGGCCTTATGCCCGAACCCGCGCGCGGTGGTAATGGTTACCGGCAATACACGGAAATGGACCTCGAGACGCTCCGGTTTATTCGGCGAGCCCGCGACCTTGGATTCTCGGTTAAGGAAGTCGGTGACCTTATGAAGTTGTGGCACGACCGCAACCGCGCCAGCGCCGACGTCAGGGCCATCGCTCTCAATCATATCGATGAGATTGAACAACGGATCTCGAAGCTAAAATCCATCCGCCGAACGTTGATCAACTTGACCGAACGGTGCCATGGCGATGACCGACCGGACTGCCCGATTCTCGACGATCTGGTGAAGGGCGAGAGTGCCGAGACGCGCTGGCTTCGGGACAGCCCCAGAAAAGGATGATGGGCCCCCGGCCAAACCCTAAACGGCAGGCGGTTTTAGTTCTTCTCGCCTTGGTCGGCGTCGCGATTGGATATGGCCTCGGGCTGGTATTCAATCGCCCCCCTCCGGCAACACCGCCAATCATCCAATCGCAATTGAACCCCGTCTCGAAACAACTGCGTCCGTCACAGCCGCAGCCCGTGTTTCCAGAAATTCAGCCGAACCAACCCGATAGAAAACTACGCGCCTACGAAGAAGCGCTGCCGAGAGAAATCGTTGTCACCATGAAGATCATACCGGCCGAGAGAAACGAAGTTGTCGAAAGGAATAATGCTGGGCCGACCATAGTGGGCGCCAAGGATTTGACGGAAACTGGCGTCGCCCTGAACAAACGGCCGCGCATCGCGATCGTCATCGACGATCTTGGAATCGACCGACTGCGAACGCAACGAGCGGTCGGGCTGCCAAGCCCGATGACAATGTCGTTCCTTACCTACGCCAAGGAATTGAAGGAACAAACGTTTGCGGCGCGGCAAGCCGGGCACGAACTTTGGATGCATATCCCCATGGAACCGGAAAGCGTCGATGTTGACCCGGGTCCAAACGTTCTTTTGAGCGGCATGCCAGAACACGTTTTACAAAACAATCTTGTTTGGCACCTGGAGCAGTTCGACGGCTACATCGGCATCAACAACCATATGGGCAGTCGTTTCACCGCCGATATTGACGGAATGATTCTGGTAATGCGGGAGCTAAAAAATCGGGATCTATTTTTTTTCGATTCCTTGACCGCCCGGCGTTCGGCCGGACACGCGGCAGCAA
>PTLJ01000070.1 GCA_002938045.1 Alphaproteobacteria bacterium MarineAlpha3_Bin4 | reverse complement strand
CCTGCGCTCAGGTACGCGAATTGACCTATAATCGCCTAACCGATGAGGATCCGAAGCTTGATAGACCTTAATGTTTTTTTCGACGCTGAGTTCGACGAGCACGAGGCGGTCGTTTCGGCGACACGCCAAGCGCTCGTCGAACCCTTCCGACAGCTGGTCGGAAACGCCGTTGAGGCCATCGAGGGTGGCAATAAAATCCTGTTTTTTGGTAACGGCGGCAGCGCCGCCGACTGCCAGCACCTGGCAACCGAACTGACGATCCGCTACAAGACCGACCGCGCGCCGATCACCGCCATCGCGCTGACCACCGACACTTCAGCCCTGACTGCCTGCGGCAACGATTTCGGCTTTGACGAACTGTTCGCGCGCCAGGTCGAGGCGCTGACCCGGCCCGGTGACCTAGCGATCGGCATTTCGACCTCGGGCAACAGTGAGAATGTCATTCGCGGTCTTCAGAAGGCATTGGAAATGGGGGCAACGGCGGCCGGCTTCGGCGGACACGACGGGGGCCGCATGAAAGAGGTCGCCGATCCGTTCTTGGTCGTGCCGTCGGAGACGACGGCCCGCATTCAGGAGATGCACATTACCATCGGCCAACTGCTTTGCGGTGCCCTTGAGCAAGAGCTCGGACTCGTATGATCCCCCTTTCGGCGCTAATTACCTCTGTCACCGCGCTCGCCCACTCGAAGGTCTGTTGCGTCGGCGACGTGATGCTGGATCACTTCCATTACGGAACGGTTGAGCGAATTTCGCCCGAGGCACCTGTCCCCGTGGTCCGGGTCGAACGCGAGGTTTCTATGGTCGGGGCGGCCGGAAACGTGGTCCGCAACCTGATAGCGATGGGCGCCGAGGCACGGTTTGTCACCGTCGTCGGTGACGACAGCGCTGGCACCGAAGTGGGGAAATTATTCGAGGATTTGAAGTTGGAAGACGTACCAATTGTCGATACGGACCGCCGAACCTCGACTAAAACCAGGTATATTGCGGGCGTTCAACAAATTCTTCGCGCCGATCACGAATCGCCATTCTCTCTGGTGCCAGAAATCGAGCAACAGGTGATTGAGCGGGCGACGGCAATACTTGGCCAGTGCGATTCCCTGGTCCTTTCCGATTACAGTAAGGGAGTGCTGACCGACAAAGCGCTGGCCGAGCTAATCTTCCTGGCGGGCGAGTCGGGTAAGCCGGTCATCGTCGACCCCAAGGGCCGCCACTACGCCCGCTACCGGGGTGCCGACCTGATCACGCCCAACCGTCGCGAGTTGACCGACGCGACGTCGATGCCAGTCGATTTAGCCGACGACATTGTCGCCGCCGCCCGGCACCTGATCGACAGATACGATTTCGGGTCCGTCCTCGCCACCCGTAGCCAGGACGGGATGACCCTGGTGACCAAAGCGGGCGAGGTCCATCACCTGCCGGCCGACGCACGCGAGGTTTACGACGTCACTGGTGCCGGTGATACGGTGGCCGCGGTGATGGCGGCGGCACTCGGCGCTGGCGTCGGGGTGCGAGGGGCAGCCGAAGTCGCCAATGTCGCAGCTGGCATCGTCGTCGGCAAGCTTGGTACAGCGGTGGCGGATGCGGAGGAAGTGATCTGGGCAATCCATCACAAGGACATTTCCAATGCCGAAGCCAAAGTGCTGAGTCGAGCCCAGGCCTTGGAGCGGATCGACAAGTGGCGGCACCAGAACATTAAAATCGGCTTCACCAACGGCGTTTTTGATCTCCTTCACCCTGGCCATGTGTCCCTGCTAGCCCAGGCCCACGATGCCTGCGACCGGCTAATCGTCGGTCTCAACAGTGACGCCTCGGTCAAACGCGTAAAAGGCGACGACCGCCCGATCCAGGCGGAAGCTGCCCGCGCCACCGTGCTGGCGTCGCTTGTTAGCGTTGATATGGTGGTCATCTTCGCCGAGGATACGCCGCTTAAACTACTTGAGGCGATCCGACCCGACGTCCTAGTCAAGGGTGCCGATTACTCCATCGGGGACGTAATCGGCGCCGAGGTGGTTAAGGGTTACGGCGGCACGATATTGCTCGCCGATCTCGCGGAGGGCCATAGCACCACCGCAACCATCGGCCGCATCAACCGGGCAACCGCATGAGTCGCCGACCTAGCGTCTTTCACCACTGAGTTTAGCGATCAGGTGCTGCCAGAACCCCGCTTTTTCAGACGCGTCTGGCGTAGGTTCAGGCGGCGCGCCAAGAGCACCCCCCAGCCCCGGTAGCGGGCGCGGTGGCAGGCCCGTGTGGGCCGCGGTCATGAACTGCCGCCACAGGGTCGCTGGCAAGCTGCCGCCGGTGATGCCTTTCATCGGCCGCGCGTCGTCGTTGCCGACCCACACGCCGGCGATCAGATCGGCGCTATAGCCGATAAACCAGGCGTCACGATTGTTCTGGCTGGTGCCTGTCTTGCCGGCTGCCGGACGGTCGATGCGCGCCTTGCGTCCTGTGCCATCGGTGATGACACGGGCCAGCATACGGTTCATAGCCGCGACGTGACGCCCACTGGCCACGCGTCCCGGGCCCGAACCCCGGCGCCGGTAGAGCACCTCGCCGGCACCATCCCGGATCTCCTCGATGCCATAGGGCCAGACTCCGCGGCCGCCGTTAGCAAAGGGGCCGTAGGCGGCGCTCAGCTCGAGCAGGGTCAGATCAGCGGCACCGAGCGCCAGACTTGGCATCGGCCGCAGGTCGGAGGTAATGCCGAGCCGACGTGCCGTCGTCACCACCCGCTCGCGACCGACCCGTTCGGTGATGCGGACGGCGACCGTGTTGAGCGAACGCGCCAATGCGTAGGCGACGGTGACCTTGCCGTGGTACTTCCCGTCGAAGTTACGGGGCCGCCAATCGCCGATCGCCAGCGGCATGTCAGCGATTAAGCTGTCCGGCGTTAGACCCGCTTCCAGTCCGGCTAAATAAACCACGGGCTTGAACGCCGAACCCGGTTGGCGGCGGGCTTGGGTGGCGCGGTTGAATTGACTTTTCGCGTAATCGCGGCTGCCGACCATGGCCCTAATGGCGCCGTCGGGGGCAAGCGCCACCAGCGCCGCCTCTGTTTCGGCAAAATTGCCGAGGCCGCGCCGGACGGCCGTCTCGGCGGCGCGCTGGAGCGTCGCATCGAGAGTCGTCACCACGTGCAGATCGCGGTCGCCCGGCGCGACGAAACTGGGCAATTGTTCCAGAACCCAGTCGACGAAATGACGCGCCAAGCGGCCACCCGGCTTGCGCCGCGGGGTCGGCCGGTTATGACTAGCGGCGGCGATCTTGGCCTGCTGCTCGCTGAGGTACCCAGCATCGACCATGTTGGCGAGAACCTGGGCCGTACGGCGCTTAGCTCGGTCCGGGTTGTAGCGCGGATTGTAGCGCGACGGTGCCTTCAGCAGCCCGGCCAACATCGCCGCTTCGTAGGTGGAGACTTGAGCAGCCGGCTTGTTGAAGTAGCGCCGTGCGGCGGCATCGACGCCGTAGGTTCCGGCTCCGAAATAAACTCGGTTGAGATAGAGGGTTAGAATCTGGTCTTTGATGAACTTGTGCTCCAGCCACAGCGCCAGCATCAACTCTTTGATCTTGCGCTCGAGTGACCGTTCCGGCGTAAGGAACAGGTTCTTAGCCGCCTGCTGGGTGATGGTGCTGCCGCCCTGAACGATATCGCGCGCCCGGATATTGTTCCAAATGGCCCGCGCCAGGCCGATTATATCGAGACCGAAATGATCGTAGAAACGGCGGTCCTCGGTCGCCAACACGGCATGTGGTAGCGCTGGCGGCAGCTGCGAGAGTTGCACAGGCAGGCCGTAGAGTTCCCCGCGAGTCGCGATCACGGTGCCGTTCACAGAAACCAGCGTCGCCGTAGGCTTGCGGGTCGTCCTAAGCGCTGCGTCGGCATCCGGCAAGTCGCTAGCGTACCATCCGCCGACGAGCATTGCCGCGACGACCCCCCAAACGGCGATTGTCAGCGCCCATTTGAGGGTGAAGCCGAAAGCCCGGCGCAGGAACGACCGGGGTGGCTGGTTCGATGGCCGCTTCGCAGCGCGAGATGCCATGGTGTCAGTTATCGATGAGCGACGTTAGGATCGGGTTAACGGCGGCGCGATTTAGACGTCTAAATTGGCAACCTTGAGGGCGTTCTGCTGGATAAATTCGCGACGAGGTTCGACATCTTCCGCCATCAGTGTCGAAAACACGTGCTCGGCATCGTCCGTATGGCTGACTCTGACCTGCAAGAGGGCGCGAACCTTGGGATCGAGCGTTGTCATCCAGAGCTGGTCGGGGTTCATCTCGCCGAGGCCCTTGTAGCGTTGGATAGCGGTACCCTTGCGGCCCAGTGCCATGATTTGTTCCACCAGCGATATTGGCCCAGTAATCAGTTGCTCTTCATCCTTGGCAAGAAGCTTGCCGTGCCGCGCATAGAGCTTCTGCAGGCGGCCGGCCTTCTCGTTCAGGCGCCGGGCGTCGGCGCTGCGGATTAGAGTGCCGTCGATGGCGTGGCTCTCGGTAACGCCGCGCAGCATGCGTGAGAACGATAGCCCGCCGTCTTCCAGTGGCGCGCCGCTCCATCCGCGCTCTGCTTGTGGCTCGAGGGCGTCGAGGCGTTTGGCGGTGTAATTGGCGGTCTCGCTGGCGCGCGTTGAATCGGAGAGGATTTCCGGATCGAGGGCGCTGAGGATCGCCGCCTGTTCGACGATGGCGATTGGTAGCCGCCGGGCGAACTGCAGAAGCAGGGCCTTGACTGCGCGCGCCTCAACGACGATCTGCCGCAGATCCGCGCCAGCGATTTCTACGCCGTCATGGGCTACGAATACAGCGCCCTCGTCGATGGCGGCATTGAATAGATGGTCCTCAAGTGTTGGATCATCCTTGAGATAAACCTCTGAGTTACCGCGTTTGGCGCGGTATAGAGGCGGTTGGGCGATGTAGAGATAGCCGCTTTCAACAATTTCGGGCATTTGGCGATAAAAGAATGTCAAAAGCAACGTACGGATGTGACTGCCGTCGACGTCGGCGTCGGTCATGATGATGATTTTGTGATAGCGACATTTCTCAATGTCGAAGTCCTCGCGAATACCAGCGCCAATTGCAGTGATCAGGGTGCCAATCTCGGACGAACTCAGCATCTTATCGAAGCGAGCCCGCTCGACATTGAGAATTTTGCCGCGAAGCGGCAGGATCGCCTGATTACTTCGGTCGCGGCCCTGCTTAGCCGAACCGCCAGCAGAATCACCCTCGACGATGAACAGTTCCGACAGCGCCGGGTTTCGTTCCTGGCAATCAGCCAGCTTGCCGGGTAGTGAGCTAATGTCGAGCGGGCCCTTGCGCCTCGTCAGTTCCCGCGCCTTACGGGCGGCCTCGCGGGCTGCGGCGGCTTCGATAATCTTGCCAATGACGTGCTTGGCATCGGCTGGATGTTCCTCGAACCACCGGTCCAGGGCTTCGCTGATCAGGCTTTCGACCACAGGCCGGACCTCAGACGATACCAACTTATCCTTGGTCTGAGACGAGAACTTCGGATCCGGAACTTTGACCGACAACACGCAGGTCAATCCCTCGCGGGCGTCGTCACCAGCGATGTTGACTTTCTCCTTCCTGGCGATGCCGCTCGATGCGGCGTAGTTATTGATGGTGCGGGTCAGCGCACCCCGAAACCCGGCTAAATGCGTGCCGCCGTCGCGTTGCGGTATGTTGTTGGTGAAGCAGAGCATGGTCTCGTGGTAGCTGTCGTTCCACTGCATCGCCATCTCAATGCTGAGCTCGTCGCGTTCACAAGTGACGGTGATCGGCGGCTCTATCAGCGCCGTCTTCGAGCGGTCCATATAATCGACGAAGGCCCTGAGCCCACCCTGGTAGTGGAGATCGATTGTCACCGGCTCGACGCTGCGTGCATCGGTCAACCTGAGCGAAACCCCGGAATTGAGAAACGCCAGCTCGCGCAGACGATGTTCCAACGTCGGCAGGTCGTAATTGGTGTTGGTGAACACGGCCGGAGAAGCCAGGAATGTGATTTCAGTACCGGAGACGGGACCGTCAGAGCCAATCGGCGCGTCGCCCTGGATTTCCAGTGGTGATTCCGCCTCTCCGTCGCGGAATCGCATGAAGTGCTCTTTACCGTCGCGCCAGATCTTCAGTTCCAGCCACTCGGATAGGGCATTGACGACGGAAACGCCAACACCGTGGAGACCTCCCGAGACTTTGTAGGAGTTCTGGTCGAATTTACCGCCGGCGTGCAGCTGGGTCATGATTACCTCGGCCGCCGAGATGCCTTCCTCGGCATGGATATCGACCGGAATACCGCGTCCGTTGTCGTTGACGGTGATTGATCCGTCGCCGTTGAGGGTGACGTTTACGGCATCGCAGAAGCTAGCCAAGGCTTCGTCGATGGCGTTGTCAACGACTTCGTAGACCATGTGGTGCAGCCCGGAGCCATCGTCAGTGTCACCTATATACATGCCGGGCCGCTTGCGGACCGCCTCGAGTCCCTTCAGGACTTTGATCGATTCGGCGTCGTAGGCCTCGGCATCACTGTTCTCGACCTTGATCTCAGGCGCGCGAGCCTTTGGCCTCGCGGACTTCTTGGCCGCCTTCGCCATTGCCGTCTTTTTATTCGTCTTCTTGCTCATGCGGTGGTTACCAACTCTTTTCGGGTTTCTGTTGCGGGCTTTCATCGATCGACCGTGACAGTGGCGCCCTCAACGCGAAAGAACTGCGCGCGGCCGAATAACGGCTCGAACAACATGCGGTCCGTTCCGGCCATCCACACCTGGGCGCCAAGGGCGACGACGGCGTCGAACAACGCCGCGCGTCGATCGACGTCGAGATGGGCGGCAATCTCGTCGAGTAAAAGCACCGGCACGGCGCCATGTTCGTCTGCCCGCATTTTCGCGTTGCCGAGCACAAGCGCAACCAGAAGCGCCTTCTGTTCGCCGGTCGAGCACATTTCGGCAGCCTGATCCTTGGTCCGGTGACGGACTCTGAGGTCGCTGCGGTGCGGGCCAGCGGCGGTACGGCGCTCGCTAGCGTCGCGGCTCCTATCGGCCGCCAGGCGCTCGCGAAAACGGTCCTCGCAGGCCAATGCCGGGCCGTCGGAGAGCCATTCCTCGAGTTCCCCCTCAACGGTCACGCCAGCGCCCGGGAAAAAATCGAACCCTTCAGCGCAAGCATTGTCAAGCCGATGCGCCAGATCAACCCGCGCTGCGGCGACGGCGACGCCATGGGTCGCCATCGTGTCCTCCAGCGCGGTCAACCAGGCGGAATCCGGCGACGTGTTCTCTTTGAGCAGTCGCGCCCGTTCGCGCTGCGCCTGATCGTAGGCGTTGACCCGCCTGGCGTGGGCCGGGTCGCGGCCGAACACCAAGCGGTCAAGAAAGCGACGGCGCGCCAACGCCCCTTCGACGAACAGCCGGTCCATCTGCGGAGTCAGCCAGTGCACGCTCAAGTCCTCGGCCAGGCGCGCCTGCCTCTTAATTGGCTCCCCGTCGATCCGAATCAGGCGCTGCTCGTGCCCGCCGGCGGCGTCTGGAACCTCGAACCCGGTGCCAATATCGACGGTGCCCGTCCGAGTCAGCGCCCGCGCCGCGACCGCCCACGA
>PTLJ01000007.1 GCA_002938045.1 Alphaproteobacteria bacterium MarineAlpha3_Bin4 | reverse complement strand
CAGGCAAGCGACCCGCAGTGTGATTTTGAACGGCGAAGTCCAGGGATTGCTGGATGGTTGGTGCCTGCTGTTTGAGGGAAGGACTTGCTGATTGTACTGGAGGTGCGTTCTCAGTTGCTTTCCCGGCTTTTTTTCTTCTTCCCTGTTTTCCTTTCCTGCTCATATTCTTGTGCACATTCCTCGACACGCTCCCGTTCGGAATAACCATAGACGAATGTCTTTATAAACAGAATGTCACGGTGGCCTAACCAGCCTTCGGCAAAGAAAATAAACGGATTACGTTAAGCATCACTTTGGATAGCAGTAATCACACTCGGTGGCCTGACGCGCATGATGGGATTGGGCAACGGAGTGGTGCAGGCCGAAATTCTACTGTTTATCGTTTATCCCCGAAATTGACAGCTTTTTGCCATGCAAGGACACCCGGACACCCTTATAGGGGGATGTCCGTGTCTGTCCGGTCTGGTTGTCCCAGACATGTCCGGACAATGTCTGAGGATGTCTGTATTTCGCCCGCAAAAACGGTTATCGGCCCGCAATCGATAGCAGAGATGTTGTTGGTCCGGAGGTTGGGTTCGCTTTCGACCCGAAGGAAACCTAGGATTTTGCCGATATTAGCGGAAGCCACCGGGACCCGGAACCATCGCCTGCCAAACCAGCACCACTCTCGTCGATGAAATTGGGGCGTCCAATACCGAGCCAAGGGCTCCCAGAAACGGCGCCGAACGGCGGTTCCGATACAAAACCGAATATTTATAGGCGGATTATTTCTGTCACCCCTGATTTACCGCAACCGCGCTTGCCGTTTTGCGGCGCGATTCATATGTTTGTCGGCGGTCAAAATGACGTTTGGCGGCCCCGTCTGTACGAATTGACCCTGGAGGTAATTTGACCAAATATCTTGTTGCATCGCTGTTGGCAAAATCGGGGTGCGTATCGCCGTCGGGAGCCCCAAATCGGTACTCCGGGAATTGCGGAGCGCAAAACCCGCTAAAGCCACGAGTTCGAGCATCGGGATGTTGTACGCCTGCACCTATCGCGCCTACGGAATTTTTCAATCGGCGAACGCCAGTGTCGAAAAAAATCGCGCGACGGAATCGAAGCGCGCGAAGGCGCACTGAACGAATCGAGGAAAATCGGCAATGGTGAAATACGATTTTGACCTAATTACTATTGGCGCCGGCTCGGGTGGCGTGCGCGCGGCGCGGATGGTAGCCGGCGAGCACGGAAAGAGAGTCGCAATCGTCGAAAACCTGCGCACCGGCGGCACCTGCGTAATGCGCGGCTGTGTGCCCAAGAAGCTCCTTGTCTACAGCGCCCATTTTGGGCACGACTTCGAGGATTCGGCTGGCTATGGCTGGATGCAGGGCGAGCCCGTCTTCAACTGGCCCATCCTGATCGCCAACAAGAACGCCGAGTTGGAACGGCTGGAGAGTGTTTACCATCGTTTGCTGAGAAATGCCGGCGTCACCGAGATCGCCGGCACCGGCCGCCTCGCCGACGCCCATACGGTCGAGGTCGACGGCAAATCTCTTACCACCGAGACAATTCTTATCGCCACCGGCGGTTGGCCTACCATGCCCCAAATTCCCGGCATCGAGCACGTCATCACCTCGAACGAGGCGCTCGATCTCGATGCCTTGCCCAAGCATATTGTCATCGTCGGAGGCGGCTATATCGCAGTCGAGTTTGCCGGCATCTTCAACGCGCTCGGCACCGAGGTCCACGAGATCATCCGCGCCGACATGATCTTGCGCGGCTTCGACGAAGACATCCGCGAATCACTGCGTGATGAGATGACAGCCAAACAGATCAAATTTCACAGCGGCACCAAGGTCGAGCGTATCGAGAAAACAAACCAAGGCTTCACGGTTAATCTCAATGCAAGCGAGGCCGTAGCAACCGAGTTGGTCATGTACGCCACCGGACGCACGCCGAATTCGCGTGATATTGGCCTAGAAGAAGTCGGCGCCGAGATCGACGATAAAGGCGCCGTCGTTGTCGACGCGTATTCGCGCACCACCGTCGACAACATTTACGCCATCGGTGACGTCACCGACCGCATGAACCTGACGCCGGTTGCCATCGAGGAAGCGATGGCCTTCGTCAACACCGTCTACGGCGGCGAACCAACGGCGATGGACTATGTCAACGTTCCTTCCGCTGTGTTCAGCCAGCCACCGGTCGGTACTGTCGGGCTAACCGAGGATCAGGCCCGCGAACGGGGCGCCATCGACGTCTATATGTCTAACTTCCGGCCCATGAAATACACGCTGTCGGGCCGCGACGAGAGCTCGATGATGAAGATCATCGTCGATCGCGCGTCGGACCGCGTGCTCGGCTGCCACATGGTCGGCGTCGACGCGCCCGAGATTATCCAAGGCATCAGTATCGCGCTCAAAGCTGGCGCTACTAAGGCCCAATTCGACGCTACCGTCGGCATCCACCCAACGGCGGCGGAGGAATTCGTGACCACCCACAAGAAGCTGCCCGACGACGACTAAGGCATTGGCAGCACGGACGGTTTCGCTGGAATTAGCGCCCGTTCCGGCTTATATCGGGCCCTGGAACATCGCCTGGGCAATCAACGGACAAAAAAATGGCTGACAGCTGGGCACCGGATAGTTGGCGCGACAAACCGATAAGGCAGGTCCCCGTGTACGAGGACATTGAACGGCTCGCCGAGATTTCGGCGCAACTCCGCACATCTCCCCCGCTCGTTTTCGCCGGTGAGGCCCGGAAACTGAAACGCACCCTCGGCGATGTTTGCGAGGGAAAGGCTTTCCTGCTGCAAGGCGGTGATTGCGCTGAGAGCTTTGCCGAGTTCCACCCTGACAATATCCGCGACACTTTCCGGGTTTTGTTGCAGATGGCCGTGGTCCTAACCTTCGGCGCTGCCTCTCCGATCGTAAAGGTCGGCCGGCTCGCCGGCCAGTTCGTTAAGCCGCGCTCGGCTCCGACCGAGACCATTAACGGCGTGACGCTGGAATCCTACCGAGGCGACATGGTCAACGGCATGGAGTTCACGGAACAGGCCCGCAAACCCGACCCAGAGAGACTGTTGCGCGGGTACAACCAGGCGGCTGCGACCCTCAACCTGCTGCGCGCCTTCGCCCAGGGCGGTTACGCGGACCTACACAAGGTACACCAGTGGAACCTGAGCTTCGTCGCCGACAGTCCCTTGGGCGAACGCTACCAGGACCTGGCCGACCGCCTCGACGAGACGCTAGCCTTCATGGCCGCTTGCGGGCTGACACAAGAAACGACGCCACAAATTCGCGAGACTGATTTCTATACCTCGCACGAGGCCCTGCTGCTGGAATACGAGGAACCGATGACGCGCATCGATTCGACCTCGGGCGACTGGTACGACACGTCAGCGCATTTGCTCTGGATCGGCGACCGTACCCGCCAACCGGACGGCGCGCACGTCGAGTTCGCCCGCGGCATATCTAATCCGCTGGCTTTCAAGGTCGGCCCGTCGTTGGATCCAGACGAGATGCTAAAATTGATCGACATCCTTAACCCGGGCAACGAAGTGGGGCGGCTAACGGTCATCGTACGCATGGGCGCCGACAATATCGAGAAGGGCCTGCCGCCGCTGATACGCGCCGTCGAGCGCGAAGGCAAGCGGGTGGTTTGGGTTTCCGACCCCATGCATGGCAACACGATCAAGAGTTCGACCGGCTTCAAAACTCGTCCGGTCGACAGTATTCTTTCCGAGGTTCGCGGCTTCTTCGGCATCCACAAGGCGGAAGGGACCTACGCTGGCGGCGTGCATTTCGAGATGACCGGCCAGGACGTAACCGAGTGCACCGGCGGTGCACAGGCAATAGGCGACGATGACCTCAGTAATCGCTATCACACTCATTGCGATCCGCGCCTCAATGCCCAGCAGTCCCTGGAATTGGCGTTCCTGCTGGCCGAGACCTTGAAGGGTGCGCGGATTCAGGAACCGGTCAAGAAGGCAGCGGCCCGGTCCTGAGCGCGCTCACGCCGGCCAACCAAGCGGAGGGCAAGGGCGATGTCGGATAAACCGAAATCGGCGAGCTGGAAGGCCCCGGCCAAGCCGTCGCACGACGAGATCTCCGGCTGGAGCGACCATTACTTTCTTAAGACCAAGGAAACGATTGAGCGCTTCGGCGACAGGGAGGTTACCTATGCGGTGTTCATGCGCCGACCGGTGATTTTTGCACCCAAGCTGATGGTCGAGTGGCTGGAAGCGACGGCCGCCGAGCGCAGGGTCGAGTTTGGAATCAAACTTAATTACGACGAAGGGCAGTGGGTCGGCGCGGGCGAACCTCTAATTTATATCACCGGATCCTTCTTTCACCTGGTTGATCTGGAAACGCTCTATCTTCAGAAGCTGGGCGCCGCCTGCGTCGCCGCCAACAACGCATTCACTATGTGTGTCGAGCTACCCGACGTTAGCTTCATGGCGATGGACGCGCGTCACTGCACCGGCACCGAGATGGCCGACATGATGGCCTACGCCGCATCTGTGGGATCGAAAGCGGCCCAGAACCAGGTTGGCGCCAAGGGGTTCGTTGGCAACGCGACGCGCGCCACCGCCAACTATTTTGGCAACGAAGACGGCATGGGCACGACGCCCCATGCTTTGATTGGATACGCCGGTTCCACCCTCAAGGCGGCCGAGATGTTCATCGAGACCTTTCCTGACGAACCGCTAACCATACTACCCGATTACTATGGCCGGGAGATCACGGATACGCTGACCGTCTGCCGGCGCTTTCCGCAGATGGCATCCGAAGGCAAGTTGAGCGTGCGACTCGACACCCACGGCGGGCGTTTTTTAGAGGGCCTTGACCCACAGGCTTCCTATGCAGTGCTCGAACGGCACGTGCCACTCGCCATTCGCCGCTACCGAAACGAGGCGGAGCTTCGCTTCCTGACCGGCACCGGGGTCTCGGCGGCAGCCATCTTCCATATGCGCGACAAATTAGATTCAGCCGGGTTCGAACGCGTCAGGATCGTTGCCTCATCCGGGTTTGGGGTTGCAAAATGCAAAGTCATGGCCGACGTCAAGGCCCCCATCGACGTGATCGGGACGGGCTCGTTCCTGCCTGAGAGTTGGCCGGAGACCTACGTTACGGCCGACATTGTCGCCTATGGCGGTAGGCCTTCGGTCAAACTAGGCCGCGAGTTCCTTCTGAAAGATCTGAAAGATAAGTGACTGCCCCCGGGGAAGGTGCGCTATCCGATACGCCTGAGGACGCGGCACACGGCGTCGGTGGTGTCAGCGCCGTGCCGCTTGGCGATCCGCACCTTACCCGAATCGGTGTCTGTAATCACCTTTAAGCTGCTGAGTAGGGCATTGAGGAAGTTCTTGACGCCGCCCAACGTTAGTTTCCATTCGGCATCGTTCTTCGACGAATTCTCGGCTGGAGTCAGGTGGTTGTTAATCAACTCCATGAACCATTCGCGCCGCTTCTCGTAATCAGCGAAATGCGCTGCCACCTTAACCTGGGTGTCGAGCACGATGGCGCCTATTTCCTGTGACGAATAGACATCGTCCCAATCGAAGACATCGCCCCTTTCCTCACGCATGCGGGCAACTATTAGGCGGCAGTTCTCCTGGCATTCCTCGACCGCTTCGGTGCCGAGCATCATGTTCAGGGCCAAGGAGAACCCAGGCAAAATGCGACGCGTTACTCGGTCAAATCCGTCGCGTTCGGCGAACAAATGCGAGAACTGTTTGATGACGATACGGCCGAATGGGAGATCCCGCTTCCTATCCAATTCGGCCATTTCGCGGGCCTTGGCGAAGGCGTCGAACGAATCCTCGAAAACGCCGGTCAGAGCCTTTATCTGATCAGAAAACTCGGATTTTAGGTTGTCGAGATCGGCGACCATGAGAGATCCGCCGCGCCGGGTAGCCTCTGCCTTGAGGGTTTCGATGAACGAATTGACGACGGTTTCCGCCATCACGCTGCTGCTTTCCTTGGGCGAACGGAGTGCTGCCGGTGCTTTCTTGGCGCCCGGCTTGTCCTCTGGCATGGTCACGATGGCGGCCGCCTACCCACCGGCAGCGAGCGTAGTTGTCGGTTCCGGCTTTGGCGGCAGCGCGTCTTTGACCTTTCACCTGTTATGAAGACTTCCGTCGATTTTGATCGTCTTGCCATTGTGCCAAAATAATATGAATTTTCCGGCCCTAATTCCAGCGCTTCGGCGACTGGCGGCGTTGACAGCCCGAAAGGTGGCGTCTAGTACCGTCTGCATGACCGACTCGCTCGGCATCACGTTGGCCCAGATCAACCCTACCGTCGGTGATATCGACGGCAACCTGAACATCATCCGCGCCGCCCGCGTCGACGCTGCGACCGCGGGCGCGGATCTCGTCATCTTTGGAGAATTGGTTGTATGCGGCTATCCTCCGGAAGATCTGGTTCTCAAGCGGGTCTTCCAGGACGCCATCATCACTGGCGTCGAGTCACTCGCGGCCAAGACTGGCGACGGCGGCCCTGGCATTCTGATTGGCGCACCTTGGCACGTTGACGGCCTGTTGTACAACGCGGCGCTGCTGCTCGACGGCGGTGAAATCTCTGCCATCCGTCTCAAGCACGAGTTGCCGAACTACGGGGTCTTCGACGAAAAACGGATATTCACCGCCGGCCCACTGCCGGGGCCGATCCCGTTCCGCGGTGTCAGGCTGGGGGTCATGATCTGCGAGGACATGTGGTTTCCGGACGTCGCCGAAAGCCTCTACGAATCGGGCGCCAATGTACTGATCGTCATCAATGGCTCGCCGTTCGAGATCGACAAAATCGATGAACGCCTCAACTATGCCGTCGCCCGGGTGACAGAATCGAAACTGCCGCTAATCTACGTTAATCAGGTCGGTGGCCAGGATGAACTGGTGTTCGACGGCGCCTCCTTCGCGCTTGGCGCAGACTGCAGCCTCGTCGCGAAGGCGGCCGCCTTCGAGGAGCGGGTGCTGGCGACCCGGTGGCAGCTCCAAGGGGACACCTGGGCCTGCGAGAACAGAGCTATCACGAAGATGCCGGAGCTCTTGGAATCGACTTACCGGGCTATGGTGCTGGGACTCCGCGACTACGTCGATAAAAACTTATTCCCCGGCGTCCTGATAGGCCTTTCGGGCGGCATAGACAGCGCGCTCTCAGCCGCCGTCGCCGTTGACGCCGTCGGCGCCGACCGCGTCCACTGCGTGATGATGCCGTCGCCCTACACCTCTAAACATAGCCTCAAGGACGCCGCCGAGTGCGCTCGCCTGATTGGCGTCAAGCTGGACACCATTCCGATCAAAGACGCTATGGACGCCTTCGACGATATGCTCAATGATTTGTTCGTCGGGCATTCGCTCGACACCACGGAAGAAAACATCCAGGCCCGCGCTCGCGGACTAACGCTGATGGCGATCTCTAATAAGTTTGGATACATCGTCCTGTCGACGGGAAACAAATCGGAGATGTCGGTCGGTTACGCGACACTCTATGGCGACATGTGCGGGGGTTATTCGGTGTTGAAGGACGTCTACAAGACGACCGTCTTTGCCCTCGCGCGCTGGCGCAACGAGCAGAAACCGTCGTGCTGCCTCGGTCCCGACACGCGCGCGATCCCGGAACGCATCATCACCAAGCCGCCGTCAGCCGAACTCAAGCCCGACCAAACGGACCAGGACACCCTGCCGCCCTACGAGGTGCTCGATGGCGTGCTCCGGTGCCTCATCGAGGAAGAACTATCAGTCGAAGAGGCGGTTGAGCGCAGTTTCGATACTGAGACGGTGCGCCGAGTCTGGCGCATGCTAAACCGGGCGGAATACAAGCGCCGCCAGTCACCGCCGGGGGTCAAGGTCACGCGCCGCGCCTTCGGCCGCGACCGCCGCTATCCGCTCACCAATAGGTTCACAGGAAATTTATGACGCTGCGCATTCACGACACGCTGAGCCGCGAAAAGGTCGACTTCGTCGCACACGACGCGGGCCACGTGCGGATCTACGTCTGTGGGCCGACGGTCTACGACTACGCGCATATCGGCAATGCTCGACCCGTGGTCGTCTTCGACGTCCTGGTTAGGCTATTGCGCCGGCTCTATCCCAAAGTCACCTACGTCCGCAACATCACCGACATCGACGACAAGATCAACAACGCCGCGCGGGAGACCGGCGAGGACATACGCTCGATCACGATGCGCACTACCGAGGCCTTCCACGTCGACATGGCGGCGCTGGGTGCGCTGCCGCCCGACGTCGAGCCGCGCGCCACTGAGTACATCAAGGAAATGCAGGCGATGATCGAGGACCTGATTGCCAAGGGCCATGCCTACGAGGCCGAGAAGCATGTCCTGTTCAACGTGCCGTCAATGCCCCAATACGGGCGGCTGTCGCGGTTGGATGAGCGTGAGATCATCGCCGGCGCTCGAGTCGACGTGGTGCCCTACAAGCGCGATCCACAGGATTTCGTGCTGTGGAAGCCGTCCGACGCAGAGACACCTGGCTGGGACAGCCCTTGGGGCCGCGGTCGGCCAGGCTGGCACATCGAATGCTCAGTTATGAGTGCCAAGCACCTTGGCGACAGCTTCGATATCCACGGCGGAGGCCAGGACCTAATCTTCCCCCACCACGAGAACGAAATTGCGCAGAGCCTCTCTGCCCAGGGCTCCGGTACCTTCGCTAAATACTGGATGCACAACGGCTATCTGATGGCCGAGGGCAAGAAGATGTCGAAGTCGCTCGGCAACTTCTACACTGTACATGATCTTCTTGATGAGTTTCCCGGCGAGGCGATTCGGCTACTTCTGTTGAAGACCCACTACCGTCAGCCGCTCGACTTCACCAAGGGCGGGCTCAGGGAGGCAAAGACAGAGCTGGATCGGTTTTACGGTGTGTTGCGCAGCGCCGATGATTTGGGGGCGTTAGGAGACGATATCCCAACCGGCACCGTCGATGCGCTTGGCGACGATCTCAACACGCCGTTGGCGCTCTCCGAACTGCATAAGATCGTCAGCGACATGAATAAGTCAGGCGGTGATAGCAAGGTCGCCGTGAAGGGACAACTATTAGCCGCGGGCGGAGTTCTCGGCTTGCTTCAACAGAATCCGGAGCATTGGTTCCGGTGGCAGCCGAAGGCGACCGGGGGCGGCCTCGGCGACGAAGCCATCGAGACGCTGATCGCCGAACGAAGGAAAGCGCGCGCGAACAAAGACTTCGCCTGTGCCGATGAAATCCGTGACCGGTTAGCAGCTGACAACGTGTTCCTTGAGGACAGCACCAACACCACTACTTGGCGACGCGGATGACCCACATAAATAAAAGTAGGTAAGCTCGTCAGCAATCCGACAGAATCCGGCGACCGGCGCTCAAGGAAGCGCCGGCCATGGGCAAGAAATCCCTTAAGTTGGCCAACAAACTCAGCAGCGTAATCGCTGTATTGCGCCATGGAATCCCCAAAACCATGAAAAGCTTCTCGGCCCTGGCTACGGCCGCCCAAATTGACAGTCGGCTCGACGCTAAGACCAAGGAACTGATCGCCACCGAGATCGCTGTCGCCGTCAGGTGTGGTGGATGCATCGCCCTTCACGTCAAGGCGGCGGGACAGAGTGGCGCCTATAAACCCCACCTTGAACCTGTACGATTGGGTGCCGGATGAAGTCAGTCCTTGTCGTTGGGGTGATCTTCGTCCACTACAGTCGTTTGCAAGATAAGCTTTAAGGGGCTTTCGAGGTTTATTTAACCAGTTTCAACCGGGGGCCCAACGGCATCCTTGATCCGAACCGTGGGGGCATATGACGGCACTTTCCCCGTCGGTATCGTTGATATGAGTGAATCCTCTGATCCTGGCAACCAAACTCAGCAGCCATAATAACCAAGCAGGCAGCCTCTGAATGTTTTTCAGCATGTCGAATTGCTACCATACGGTACAGCGCAAATTGCGTTCGCGGGCCAGCCATGGTGATTCGAGAGCGAAGGCGTTTAATCGATAAAGCGCTACCCAAACGCACGGTAGCGCAGGCGAATCTCGTCCTCGCTCATATCGGCGACCAGTTCTTGCATCGCCTGGAATTCTTGCTCCGTAGTCTTGCGGCCGCTCCACTGAACGCTGATCTCCGGCAATGGCGCATCGTCGGTGGCGAGATGCCGCGCCAACCGATTGAACAGCGAGAACAGAGCTTTGTAAGCCATTAATTCCAGATCCATAAATTTGACGCCGTCCGGCACGTCGAACCAATCGACACCGACAATTGGTCCGGCGTCTACCCTCTCCTCCATCACGTGAGCCGTGGCGCCAAACCGCCCCGCGCCCTCGTAGATGGCGAAACTAGCTGCCCGCGCGCCAGGGTAAGTAGGCGGGCCTGGATGAAAATTGTAGGCCGGCCCCGACATCTCGTCGATCACTGCCGCCGGTACAATCACCGAGGTGCAGTACGCGATCAGCCGGCGTGAGCCGCCGGCTGGTTCGGGCGCCAGACAGGTGGCCTCGACTTGGTCGCGGTTCTGCGCAATAAAGACCGGCAGCTCGGGGCGGTGGTTTTGCAAGACGCTGGCCAAGTGTGGCGCTTCGGCCTCGCCTGTCAGGAGGATGATCTCTTCTGGCATAGACCCAAGCTATCACGTCGGGGGAAAGTCCGGTAGGCTGACCCTGATCGGCGCCGCCCGGCCCGGCCCGGATAACCCGCGAACCTCGGATAAGCTTGAGCCGTCGGGGCAAATTCGGCATTCTCCGCATCCCGATCAACCGGAGAAGCGCGCCCAGTCCATGACCGACGACCGCGTATACTTTTTCGACACAACGCTTCGCGATGGAGCGCAGACCCAGGGGGTCGACTTCAACTCCGTGGACAAGGAGTTCATCGCGCGTGAACTGGACCGTGTCGGGATCGACTACATCGAGGGCGGCTGGCCAGGCGCCAACCCGACCGACGACGACTTCTTCAGCAACCTGCCGCCGCTCAAGCGCTCGAAACTGGTCGCCTTCGGTATGACGCGTCGCCCGGGCCGCAGCACCGAGAACGACCCAGGCCTGACGGCCCTGATTTCAGCTGGCACGCAGTCCGTCTGCATGGTCGGCAAGAGTTGGGACCTGCACGTAGACGTCGCTCTTAAGATCAATCGGGACGAAAATGTCACCATGATCTCCGACAGTGTCAGGTACGCCGCCGGAAAGCTCGACGAGGTGATATTCGATGCTGAGCACTTCTTCGACGGCTACAAGTCCAATTCCGAATTCGCCCTGCGTTGCGTCATGGCCGCCTACGATGCCGGCGCGCGTTGGGTCGTGCTTTGCGACACCAACGGCGGAACACTGCCGCACGAAATCGAGGAGATCGTCGCCGAGGTCTGCAAGCAGGTGCCCGGCAAGCATATCGGCATCCACACCCACGACGACACCGGCAATGCGGTCGCCAACTCGTTGGCCGCCGTACGCGCCGGCGCGCGCCAGGTCCAGGGAACTCTCAACGGCCTCGGCGAGCGCTGCGGCAACGCCAATTTGATTTCGATCATCCCAACTTTGGTCCTAAAGATGGACTATGAAACCAACGTCCACGCCGGGGATCTTGAAAAACTGACACACCTGTCGCGCATGGTCGACGAGCGACTCAACCGCGCGCCCAACCGGGGGGCGCCCTACGTCGGCGAATCGGCCTTCGCACACAAGGGCGGGCTGCATGTCTCGGCCGTCGAGAAGGATCCGCGCACCTACGAACACATTGCCCCGGAAACGGTCGGCAACCGTCGCCATATCGTCGTCTCCGACCAGTCGGGGCGCTCCAATATTCTTGCCCGCTTCCGCGAGATCGGGCTCAACATCAACCCCGAGGACCCAAAGGTCGACCGCCTGGTCGAGATCGTCAAGGCGCAGGAGTTCGACGGCTACGCCTACGACGGTGCCGAGGCCAGTTTCGAGTTGTTGGCACGGCGCGAGTTGGGCGCCGTACCTGACTACTTCCACTGCACCAGCTTCCGGGTCATTGACGAGCGACGTTGGAACGCACGCGGTGAACTTATCACGATTTCGGAAGCGACGGTCAAGCTACGGATCGGCGACGAGCCGTTCATGGACGTGGCCGAGGGCAACGGCCCGGTCAACGCCCTCGATGCGGCGCTGCGCAAAGTATTGAATCCGCTTTATACGCATCTCGAGGATTTGCGGCTGGTCGACTACAAGGTCCGCATCCTAACACCGAGCGCTGGCACGCGCGCCGTCACCCGGGTGATGATCGAATCCGCAGACGGAGACGGCGAGCACTGGTCGACGGTCGGTGTTTCGACCAATATCATCGACGCGTCGTACAACGCGCTGCGGGACAGCATTATTTATAAACTTTACCGGGACGGTGCTACTGAAGACGGAGCCTGACGACGGTGGCGGGTCCGGTGATCATCCTTGTCGAACCGCAGTTGGGCGAGAACATCGGCATGGCGGCCCGGGCGATGCTCAATTGCGGGCTCACCGAGCTGCGCTTGGTCCGCCCGCGCGACGGCTGGCCCAGCGACCCTGCCCGCGCCAGTGCCGCCGGTGCCGATGCAGTGATCGACGGTACCGGCCTCTACGACACTACCGCCGAGGCGATCGCGGACATCAGCGCCGTCTACGCCACCACCGTGCGGTCGCGCGACATGACCAAGCGTGTCGTCACCCCGCGCCGGGCGGCGGCTGAGATGCGACCGCTGGAAGCGGCTGGTGCGCGGACAGGGCTGTTGTTTGGCAAGGAGGCGGTCGGACTTAATAACGACGACATAGCGCTCGCCGACGCCGTTCTGACGGTGCCAGTGAACGCGGAATTCCCATCCCTCAACCTGGCCCAAGCGGTGTTCGCTGCCGGTTACGAATGGTTTCTTGCAGCCAACGAAACACCGGCCGAACATCTAATGATCAGCAAGGAAACCCGCCCCGCCGACAAGCGGGAATTGATCGCGCTGTTCAAACACCTAGAACGCGAACTTGACGCCGTCGGCTTCATGCATGTTGAGGAAAAACGCCCCACCATGATCCGTAACCTACGCAACATCTTACAGCGCGCCAGTCTGACAAAACAGGAAGTGCGGACACTGAGAGGCGTGATCACCAGTTTGACAAGGAAATCCAGATATTAACCCCCAGACGCATGGCGGGCGAGGCGGTCTTGCAGCCGCCCCCGCGACGCCGTCCATTCCTCGTCAGTGATCGAGAAATATACCGAATCGCGCCAGCGGCCGTCGGCGCAGAGCATGTGCTTACGGAGCGTCCCCTCTTCGACTGCGCCCAAGCGCCGAAGCCCGGCCAGCGAGGCTTGGTTGAGGGAATCGGTCTTGAACTCGACGCGCACGCAGCCAAGATTGTCGAAGGCGTGGCCGAGCATCAATAGCTTGGCCTCGGTGTTGGCGGCCGTCTTCTGCCAATCAGCGGCGAGCCAGGTCCAGCCGATTTCGAGGCGGCGGTTGGCACGGTCGATATTGCCGTATCGGCTCGATCCGATTGGCGCGCCGCTTGATTCGGCAATCGTACAGAACGGCAGTCCGGTGCCAGCATCGCGCATCTTGAGCGCGGCGGCGACCCAATCGCGCATGACGTCCTCGGAACGTATCGGCGTGCCGAACCACTCGAAGATGTCGCCGGGCTCAGCAGCTATCCATAGTGCGCGCACGTGACTGAAAGTCAGCGGCTCCAAACGCACGGTCCGTCCTTGCAGGGTCACCGGTAAGATATCCATGGTCCTACAATCGGGTCGACAACCAGATAGCCAGACGAGAGCCGGCCTTGACGACGCCGGTGAGGAGTTCATAACCGGGCGTCTCGCGGGCGCCTAATTCGAGGCCGGTGTTACGATGCTCGAGTTCGTCGTCGCGAAACTGCTTACAGGTGCGGCGCAGTTCGGCCTCCTCGCCATCGTCTTCAAGTCTCGCTATCTGGCCAGCGTAGTGTTCGTCGATGGCCTCCTCGACGGCAACGGTGCAAGCCATCGCCGCCTTCTCACCCAAAAGCGCTGTCCCAGCACCGAGCGCGAAGCCGGCCAGGTGCCACAGCGGTATCAACGCGCTTGGGCGCACACGGCGATCAGCCACCAACCGGTCGAAGGTCTCTAGGTGCGCGCACTCTTGATCCAACATGCGCTCGATGACCGGTCCCGAGGCACTCATACCGAGCACCGCCAACTGCCCCTCGTAGATTCTTACCGCACCGTACTCGCCGGCATGGTCGACGCGAATTAACCGCTCAAGCATCTGCTCGCGGGTCGGGTCGCCGGGCAGTCGGCGGCCCACTTGGATTTCACATTGCTGGCTCAAGTTGTTTCTCTCAATCGACTGGCGCCCCAAAGCGAGGCCACGGCCAAGATCAATGACGCGGCGACATTATAGGTTGCCATCGACACCCCGAACAGCATCCAGTCGACCTCGTCGCAAGCTTTCGGCGGTTTTTCCAGCAACTGTTGCTGCAAGTGCTGGACGTTCAGACCCTGGCTGAGGTCGCCACCACAGGATGCCGCCGAGGCCCACCAATGCTGTTCGACGCCAACGTGGTAGAAAGCAATTCCGGCGCCGGTTAAGAAGGCGCCACCGGCGGCGACGGCGGCGGTGGTGCGTAGGCGCCCGCGCGGCACCAATAGTGCTGCCAGGCCAAGAACGCCGGCAAGCACGTAAGGAACGCGCTGGTAGAGACAAAGAACACAGGTTTCAAGCGAGAGAGCGACCTCAGCCGAATAGGCAACGGCCAACGCGCCGACGCTGGCGCCGAGGATCGCCAGCGGCACCAGGCGCTGCCAATCGAAAGGGCCGTATTTCGTCAGCATACCCTGCATATATTCCAACTGCGCCGCCACCACCACTCCGCGGGCAGCCTATAACAAAAACTTGAGGACCACGAAACCGCCGACCAGCAACACGCAAAAGAGCGTGAACAGGGCCCCCAGTCTGGCCTCGATGAAGCCGCGGATTGGCTCGCCGTAACGCCACAATAGTGTCGCGACGATGAAGAATCTGAGTCCGCGCGCCAGCAAGGAAGAAATGGTGAATACCGTTGGGTCGAGGGCAGTGACGCCCGAGAGAATGGTGATCACCTTGTAGGGGAACGGCGTCACCCCGGCGATGAATACCGCCCATGCGCCCCATTCGTTGTAGGTGGCCTGGAATTCCGCGAACTTGGGCCCGTAACTGTAGAATTCGAGTACCGGGCGGCCGACCTCCTCGAATAGGAAACGGCCGATGCCGTAGCCCAAGAGCCCGCCAAGCACCGAGGCCACAGTGCAGACCAGCGCGACCCGCCACGCCCGGGTCGGCGCCGCCAGCACCAAAGGGATGAGTAGCACGTCGGGCGGGATCGGAAAGACAGAGCTCTCAATGAAGGAAACTGCCGCAAGCGCGGGCAGCGCGTGGCGGTGGGCGGAGAGGTTCATGATCCAGCCGTAGAGGAAACGCAGCACCGGGACGGGGCTCCTGCATATCGGTGTCGGCGGCGGGTTTAGCAGGCCCGGCGGTTGAGAGCAATCGGCGCCGCCAGGATAAAATCGGCGTGCCGAAGAGGCGAAACCCCATGCGTATTGACCGAACGCTTTGTCCGATTATGATCTTAGTATCATTGGTACTGACGACTTCCGCCAACGCCTTGTAAATCAATTAAAAAGTCAAGTCGTTCCTTACCCTGATGGCTTTGTCGACTTTAAGCGTGAAGTCGGAACGGATATCACTGATGCAAATAGTCCAACAAATAGATCAGCAATCAACTTCAATAACGTCTGTCTTGGGCGAGCCATTCCGACAGCGTGGAATACAACAAAAGATGCTGTAACAAATCTAGCGGATGCTGTGAAAGAAATTATCGATAGCGGAATGATAGGTTTAAGGCGCTCCGATGGCACAGCGTTCGAAAGTGATGATATTATTGTCAGAGGTGACGAAATACTTCGTGGGGAATATGCTCGGTTGTTGAAAGATGGGAAGACCCGGCTTAACCAGCCAGGTAACCATTGGGTGTTTATTCTTCTCTCATTTTTGCTGGCTACATTTTATGCTGGGGACATGCTGGCGCAGTCTGTTGAAGCGATTGACCCTGTCAACCCGGATCAAATACATGGAGAGCTTCGTTCACGTCAGGTGACGTCGTTGTCAAGTGAACTTCCCGCGAGGATTGAAAAGATTGCGCTGAGGGAAGGATTTCGATTCGAGAAGGGTAGTGTGCTCATAAAGTTAGACTGCGCATTGATTAAAGCGCAACACGAAAAGACTAAAGCAGTGTTGGTTGCTACGGAGAAAAAATATGCGGTGGAGAAACGTCTTCTTGAGTTGAATTCAACTGGCGAGTTGGATGTCCAGAATGCTGAAGCGGAGATGGGTAAGGCTCTTGCCGACATGGAAGCGGGGCGCGTCCGCCTATCAAAGTGTGTGATCAGGGCACCATTTTCTGGACGTATTGTAGAGCGAAAGATGGGAGAACATCAGTTTGCACAGGTCGGAAGGGAAATTATTAGGATAATTGATGACAAAAACCTGGAGATCGCTTTTATCATTCCCTCACATTGGGTGACCTGGCTTAAACCTGGATACAGATTTTTATACAGGGTGAATGAAACGGGTAAAGACTACCCCGCAAAAGTTGTTCAGCGAGGTGCACAAGTTGATGCAGTCAGCCGCTCGATCATAATGATTGGAAGAACGATTGCCGATCATGAAGAATTGATCCCGGGCATGAGTGGTATTGTCAATATCAAGCCTCCGAATAAAGACTGAGCGTCATGGACCGGGCATCTCAAGCTGATCCGCTGGTTGTCCTCATCGATCTAGAGAAAAGGGTCAGGAGCGTCTTGACCCTAGATGAGCTCTATTTTGTTTTCGTCAATGAGACCCATGGTCTTGTTCCGTATCGTCAAGCCATACTGTTTGGGCGAGATGGCGCGCCTTTAACTGTCTCCGGCGTGGCTGATTTGGAGCATGGGTCCCCATTTGCACATTGGCTGAAAAAATTTATTTCGCCGTTCGTTCGTGAAGTGGATCATGCGTGCCAAATAACATCAGAAGATGTTGATCCGAGCGGTGCGCCGGACTGGGCGTCATGGCTTCCCACATATGGCTTATTGCAACCACTGACCTCACCTGCTGGAGATCGGCTTGGCAGTTTATTTCTAGTCGGTGACCGAATTTGGAATGAGGATGAACAGTCAATGCTCGATGTTTTGGCGGGCGCCTATAGCCATGCGTGGATGGCACTTGGCCGCCCGCATAAAAGGCGGGCGTGGCACGGCAC
>PTLJ01000069.1 GCA_002938045.1 Alphaproteobacteria bacterium MarineAlpha3_Bin4 | reverse complement strand
TCGAAACTCCGAAAATTCCAACATGCCTAACCTCCATAGGTGCCTGCTTTTCGAAGTCCCTATTCCGGCGCGCATACATAGCCGCCCCGGGGGTCCGGGTCAATCAATCAAATAGGCTGGAGACCGAGCTCTCATTGCTGATTCGTGTCATCGCCTCGGCCATCAATGGCGCGATCGTCAGTTGCTCGATATTGTGCGAGACACGTACCGCCTCCGTCGCCATGATGCTGTCGGTAATGATCAGATGCTCGAGCGGCGAAGCGGAGACGCGCGCAACGGCGCCGCCCGACAACACACCGTGGGTGACATAGGCAGAAACCGCAATAGCGCCCCGCTCCTTGAGGGCGACGGCGGCATTGCAGAGCGTGCCCGCCGAATCAACGATGTCGTCGACCAGGATACAGCACCGGTCCTTGACGTCGCCGATGATGTTCATCACCTCGCTAACGCCTGCGCGCTCGCGGCGCTTGTCAATTATCGCCAAGTCACCATTGAGGCGCTTGGCTAGGGCCCGCGCCCGAATCACACCACCGACGTCGGGTGAGACGATAACCAAATCCTTGCCGTCGAGCCTTTCCTCGATGTTGCGGCGCATGACTGGCGCAGCGTAAAGGTTGTCGGTCGGTATGTCGAAGAAACCCTGGATTTGACCGGCGTGCAGATCGAGGGTCAGCACCCTGTCGGCGCCAGCGCGGGTGATTAGGTTGGCCACCAGTTTCGCAGAAATCGGTGTCCGCGGACCGGATTTCCGGTCTTGGCGCGCATAACCGAAGTAAGGGATCACGGCTGTGACCCGCCTCGCCGACGCACGCCTCAGTGCATCCAAGGCGACTAGAAGTTCCATCAGATTGTCGTTAGCGGGATACGACGTCGATTGAATGACAAAAACGTCCTGACCGCGGATGTTTTCTTCAATCTCGACGAACACCTCCATATCCGAAAAACGCCGAATGCTGGCTTTGGTCAAGGGTTGGTTGATGCAGGCCGAGATCGCCTCGGCTAGGGGCCGGTTGCTGTTACAGGCGAGAATCTTCATCTCAAGGTGCCACTCCGGCGGGCTTCCGCTTGACCGTGGCAACAAACGCCACTCCCCCAGATATCCGATGCCGACGCCGAATGCCACCCACGGACGGGGCAGAATCTACCAGCGTCCCTATCCTCTGTAAACGGATTCATTAGCGCGTTTCCGTATCCGTCATGGCGGCCTCAATTCGGTGGCGATGGGCGATAGATTTCCCGGATGCCATTGTCAACCTTAAGCTGGAAGCGGAGTAGCTCGGGCTTTGGCAGAGGTGGTGCCGGATAGCCCAGCGGCAAGTCAGTTTCCAGCATCCGGCCGTTTTCGCCGCCCGATTGGACCGTATCATTATTGATCACGTCCTGGATACCGCCGACGGCCGCCATCGCTACAAGCGTCGCCACCTGCCCCCAACTTCGATCGAAGGTCCCGGCGGCAACCTTGTTCATCTGCGTCGCGCGGCCCAACTCGGCACCACGGACGTTACTGATAATCCAGTCGATCCGCACCCCTTGCGCGCCGTCCTTCGGAGGATCGACGCGAACCACTCCTTCAAGCACATAGTGTGCCTTCTCCCGCAGGCCGACGATCTCCGTCCCAGCACCGCGGAGTGCCTGCCTGATAGCCTGGGTGAGTGCGCGGTCGCCGTCGCCTGGCGCGCCCTTGATCGGGTTGATCCAAAGCCCAGCCGCCCGAGACTTGATGGCGGCGAGCCGCCGTTCCTCCGTCTTGATCATCGCCAAGATCGCCTCGGCCACTTGTTTGCCGACCAAGCGTATAGTCCTGGGCGAGCCGTATTCCCATTCCAGATTGGTGCCCGGCACCCGGTGATAGAAGTGTCCGACCTGGCTGCCGGACACGTCAAGCAGCGTCCAATGGATCTGGAACATTGAAGTGACGGCTACGTTCTCCGTGTTGCGAACCGCCTCGCCTTTTAGAACGAAGCGCAACGGAACGCGCTGACCCGAAACAGCGACGTTATCTCGTTTGTTGAGTTCGCGGACTACGGACGTTGCAAGTAGCTTGGCCGACGACGACGACAGCCCATCGATAACGTCTATCCAGATTCCGTCGCGCACACCCTCTTCGACCAATGGGTTCGGCGGCGCCTCGTAAGTGGGCTTGAACGGCCGCGGCAACTCACCACAGGCTGCCAATTCCATAGCCAGCAACGCTGCGGTCAGGACTTTACTGATCAGACCCCTGGGCATGTTCCTTAGATTAGCACACAGGTCACAAGCAACCCCATCAGGACAACCCCCATTAGGATGATGATATGGGGCATTCTATTTGACGACGAATTCCAATGGCGAACGCGATAGACGTTCGTGGCCGGCCTCGCTCACGAGCACCGTTTCTCCCAGTGTCATAGCCAATCCGTTTTCCGAATCGAAGATAATCATATGGCAGAATATTACCATTCCCGGCTCGAAAGCCACCGGATTGCCGTGGAAAAGCATCGGCCAATCCATCCAGTTTGGCGCAAAGGTCGTGCCCAGGCTGTATCCGCAGGCGTTGAGACGGTGCGTACCGAGGCCAGCTTTATCGAGAACCTGGGCGTGGGCGTCGAAGGCCTCGCCGAACGTGCAGCTCGGTTTGACCAAGGCCTTAACTGCTTCAAGGGCGTCGGCGGCTGCATCAAACAAGGCGCGTTGCCGGGCGGGCGGTTCGCCGATTGCCAAGGTACGCATCATGGCGGTGTGGTAATGGCGGTAGACGCCAGCCCATTCGAGGGTCAGCTGATCACTGGCGTTGAGCGTGCGTCGGCCCGAGTAATAGCGGCAGAGGAGCGCGTCACGCCCCGAGCCAATTACGAACTCGTTGCCGGGGTAATCACCACCGCCGCGCAAAACAGCGCCCTGCATGGCGGCCAGGATGTCGGCTTCGGTCGTGCCGGGCGCGGTTAAATTGATGGCTTCGTCGTAGGCGTCGTCCGCCAGCTTTGCGGCGCGGCGCACGAAGGCTATTTCTGCTGGGCTTTTGACAACCCTAAGCCGGCTGACCAATTCTGACGCGTCCTTCGTTGTGCAGAAGCCGTCCAGCGCTACCGCCAATCGCTGGCCGTTGCGCGCCGTCAGGCCATAAGCTTCCCATTCAATGCCGAGCCTGCCGCTGCGCTGGCCGTGCTCCTCGAGAATGCCGGCCAATGCGTGCGCCGGATCGGCGTCGGGACCATCGACCCATATGCGAATGTCTTCAATCACCGAGGTATGTTGCGCTTGACGCAAGTCCGCTGAACGGGTCAGCAAGGTCATAGCGCCGTCCTGGCCTAGGTAGAGACATTGGAAGAAGACATAGCCGAAGGTATCGTACCCCGTCAGGTAAAACATGCTTTCCTGCCGGAAGATCAGCATGCCGTCGAGTTCGGCCTCGCCCATAGCGTCACAAGTTCTTTGACGCCGGCTTGCCAGTTCCTGTTCGCTGAAGTGTATAGCCATCGTTACGTTTCCAGGACGATAGCCGATAGTCCGAGTCCGTAATTTGTTTCGCCGCGCTGGGTCGCCCGGCGGTAGCTGAAGAACCGTGCTTCGTCACCGCAGGTGTCGGCAATGACAGCATCGACGGCCCCAAGGCCCAATGCGGCAAGACGCTTGGTGATGTAGCCTGGAAGATCAAACATGAAATGGCCCTCGCGCGGAGCAGCTGAGAAAAAGCGCGCGTTGTACGTCGATTCGGCGATGAACTCAGCATGGAACTCGGAGCCAACCTCATAGGATTCACGCGCGATACAAGGGCCGACCGCAGCCGTGATCCGCCCTTGGGTAGCGCCGAGCCTGGTCATCGCACGCACTGTCGCTTCGAGCACACCGGCCTTAGCGCCGCGCCATCCGGCGTGGGCGGCACCGATAACGCTGGCCTCGGCGTCGGCGAACAAGACCGGTGCGCAGTCGGCAGTCAGGATGCCAAGGGCGATGCCAGCGCGCCGGGTGACGACGGCGTCCGCTTGCGGCCGTTGTTCGATGGTCCAGGTCTTCTCGACCACGGCGACTTCGGCGGATTGGACCTGATAGACCGTGTTCAGATCCTCGCCGCCGAGGCTGAAGTGACCCATGGCGCGATCCATGTTCTCGCGCACTCGCTTGGGATCGTCCCCGGATCCGAAGCCACAATTAAGCGACGCGAACAAGCCTTCGCTGACGCCGCCCTCGCGGGTGAAGAAAGCGTGGCTTATTCGGCGTAGGCCATTGAGGGCGGTCACGGTGAGCATGGCAGAATTATCGGGAAATCGTCGTCGATTGCAAACCGGTTAGAAGCCAGGCGGTGTCCCAAGGCCAGGGCTGGTGACGGCCATCGCTTTGAACAGGGAGCCCATGGCGCCAGCGTCCGTCAGCCGACGGCGCGCGGCGGCAATTTCAACCGTTTGCTCCGAGCCGGCACTGGCCGCTAGCGCCTCGGCGCGGATGCCAATCCCGAGTGTCTCGAGGAACATACCCTGGCCGACCGGCCCATGGACGGCGGCGCCAACGGCCTCGGCGACGCTGGCGAGCACCGCGAAATCGACATGGGCGGTGATGTCAGTCTCACCCGGTTCGGCCAACGGGTCATGGTAGCGGTGTCCCTTGACCGCCTGCAGGGTATCGCCGACGGCGCTCTCTGAGTGGCCGTAATCAATGATTAATGCCGTACCGGGAGCAGCCACCAGACGGGCCGCGAGCAAATTTATGAGGCCTCTGCTGGTCGGCGAGACCTCGGCGATGCTACCATCGGGAGAATTACGGACTGGGCTCGGGATCGGTGGATCCTCGGTCGGTTGCGACGCCACGGTCCAAACAAAGCCGTCGCTGTCGATATCTACCAGGCGCTCGTGCCAGCCGTCCGCCCATTTTTCGAATTGACGCACCGGTAGCGCGTCGAAGAACTCGTTGGCGAGCACCAAGGTCGGTCCTCCAAACGGAACATCGGTAAGATCATCGAGCCAGACGGGCGCATGACTACCCACGGCCCGTTCCTGGATCGCGCGCAGGACGGGACTGGTCTCGACCAGGTGCAGTCGGACCGCATCGATAAAACCCGGAGCGCCTTCGGCGGCGCGTAGTGCGTCCGCCATCAGCGTCCCGCGTCCCGGTCCCAGCTCGACGAGATTGACTGGGTCAGGCCCGCCCATAGCTTGCCATCGATCGGCGCACCACAACCCGAGAAGCTCGCCGAACATCTGCGACACCTCGGGCGCGGTGATGAAGTCACCGGCCCGGCCTAACGGGTCACGATGCATGTAATACCCGTGCTCCGGGTTGCCGAGGGCCTCGGCCATGTATTCGGCAACGGTCAGCGGCCCGTTCTCGGAAATCCGCTGCCTGAGATGCGCCGCCAGGACGGACATCGGGCTAGTCCTCTAGACGAGCGCGGGCGATCAGGTAGAGGCCTGCGACAAGCATTGGCAGCGACAGCCATTGCCCCATCGTCGTGCCGGAGGTGAGTAGGCCTAAGTGTAAGTCGGGCTGACGAAAGATTTCGGCAACGATGCGAAAACCGCCGTAGCCAAAGAGAAAGACGCCGGTCAGAAGCCCCGGCCGCCTGCGCAGCGGTTCCTGGCGCGACAACAAATAGAGCAGGACGAACAACACCAATCCCTCCAACACCGCCTCGTAGAGCTGGCTCGGATGCCGGGGTTCGGGCCCGCCGCGGGGAAACACCATCGCCCATGGCACATCGGTGATGCGCCCGAACAGTTCACCATTGACGAAGTTGGCGAGACGACCAAAGAACAGACCGATCGGTGCAACGCAGGACAACAGGTCGGCGAAGTTGAGAGCCGGTATGTTGCGCATGCGGACGAAGATTAGCCCGGCGATAACAACACCAAGGAAGCCACCATGAAACGACATACCGCCGCGCCATACGGCGAGGATCTCGCTCGGGTTTCCAAAGTAGAACCCAGGCTTGTAGAATAGCACGTAGCCAAGACGGCCGCCGAAAACGACGCCAATCGTTGCCCATACCAGGAAGTCGTCAACGTCGTGCTCGTCGACAGTGTTCGGCGATGTCACCGCCTGCCGGCGCAAGTAACGCCAACCGATCAGCAACCCAGCGATAAAAGCGAGCGAGTACCATCGGACGACGACCGGTCCCAACTCGAACAAGACCGGATCGATGTTTGGAAAAGCGATAGCGATGGTCATGACCGCAGCCGGTTCCAACTCAGCGGTAGGGGTCGCCACTGTCGAGAAAGCCGCGCACG
Source organism: Alphaproteobacteria bacterium MarineAlpha3_Bin4 (assembly GCA_002938045.1). Lineage (GTDB taxonomy): Bacteria > Pseudomonadota > Alphaproteobacteria > Rhodospirillales > Casp-alpha2 > PTLJ01. Next base: position 1,414 of record PTLJ01000069.1, on the reverse strand, counting down.
TATTTCCTAACGCCTTCCTCCAACGAGGTCATCGGCTTGTCGTAGCCGACGGCGCGTAGCCGGTCCATTTTGGCTTCAGTGAAGTATTGGTATTTTTCGCAGATTTCTTTGGGCGTGTCGATGTATTCGATGCTGGCCGCCTTGTCGAGCGCCGCATAGACAGCGTCGGCCAAACTGACAAAGCTGCGCGCTTCGCCGCTACCGCAGTTGAACAACCCGTTGACCTTCGGATGGTCGAGTAGCCACGCCACCATATCGACACAATCCCCAACCCAGATGAAGTCCCTAAGCTGGCCACCGTCCTCGTAATCCGGGTGGTGCGACTTAAACAGCCGCGCCGCGCCGCCTTTCTTCGCGACCGGGTAGACCTGGGCGACGACGCTTTGCATGCGGCCCTTGTGGTATTCGTTGGGACCGTAGACGTTGAAGAATTTGAGCCCAATCCATTGCGGCGGACGTGGGTTATCCTCGGCGGCCATGCGCGCAACCCGGCGGTCGAATAGGTGCTTGCTCCAACCGTAGGGATTCATGGGACGGTGCGCCGCCAGCGCCTCGACCGAACCGTCGTCGTCGAAGCCCTGACTACCATCGCCGTAGGTGGCTGCCGAAGACGCGTAGATCAACCGCGCGTGATACGCTGTGCACCACCGCCACAGCTCCAGCGAAAGGCGGAAATTATTGTGCATGATCAGATCGACGTCGGTCTCGGTCGTGGCCGAGATGGCGCCCATGTGGATCACCACGTCAACGGCGGTGGCGTTGGCGTCGAGGAATTCAAGCGTGCGCTCCGGCGGGATCACGTCAGCCAACTCACGTTTAGCGAGATTGCGCCATTTGCTCTGATCGCGCAGCCTATCTATGACGACAATCGGGCCGAGGCCGCGCTCTTCGAGCGCCCAGACGATGTTGGAACCAATGAAGCCGGCACCGCCGGTTACCACGTACATCTTGGGACCCTTTCTATATCAAGCCCTTATAGGGATCCGCATCTCCCCCTGCAAGCGGCGGTGGCAGTTGCGTGCCTGTCAGCGGCGGCTCATAATGGCGTCCTTTCGCGCAACGGAAGGAACCCCGGCCATGCAATCCACCTCCCGCTTTCTCGACGACCTCGCCCGCGTCGCCAACGGTGCCGTTTCTACGATGGTCGGTATCAAGGACGAGATCGAAGCCCTGGTGCGCCAGCAGATCGAACGATTCTTGGCCGAAGCCGACATGGTGCCTCGCGACGAGTTCGACGCCGTCAAGGCAATGGCCGCCAAGGCCCGCGGCGAGCAGGAGAAGCTGGAGAAGCGGCTAGGCCGGTTGGAGGCCAAGCTCGGAGTTAAGAGCACTGCTAAGCGGAGACCACGAGCCAAGCCTTCGAAGCCGAAGACGGCCAAGAATTCGTGATTGCACCCCCGCAGTCATCGGTTCG
>PTLJ01000068.1 GCA_002938045.1 Alphaproteobacteria bacterium MarineAlpha3_Bin4 | reverse complement strand
GGGCTGCTGGAAAAACTCGGCATCAAGCCGGAGACTATCAAGAGCGGTCCAATGAAGGCGCAGCCCAACCCGTTGGAGCCGTTCACGCCGGAAGCCCGCCGAGCGACCGAGGCGGTGATCGAGGATCTCTACGACATGTTCATCGGTATCGTCGCAAAACGCCGCAAGATGACGCGCGAACAAGTGCTCCACCTCGCCGACGGCCGCGTGTTCAGTGGCCGGCAAGCCAAGGAAAGGGGGCTCGTCGACGCCCTCGGCGCGGAGCCGGAAGCGCGCCAATGGCTAGCCAAAACGCACGAAATCGATGCCGCGCTACCAGTGATCGAGATGGTAATCGAACACGAGGACGAGCCCTGGCGCGACATGATCCAAGGGCTAATCGGAAAAGCTCTGTTTTCTGAAAGACTTAGACTTGACGGGGGGATCTCACTTTGGCACCCTGATCTGTATTAAATGGCGTCGGAGGGCCCAGCCGAGGATTTTATGGATTAGCGGGTTCTCAGCAACATTAGCGCAGAAGCACTAGGGGGGTGGTAGTATGACCAAATTCGAATTGATTTCGCGCCTTGCTGCGGCCAACCCGCATCTCTACCAGCGCGACGTTGAGCGCATCGTCACCACGATTTTTGAGGAAATCACTTCGGCATTGTCGCGTGGCGACCGGGTCGAGCTCAGGGGATTCGGCGCGTTCTCGGTCAAGGCCAGGGGCGCGCGCGTAGGCCGCAACCCGCGCACCGGCGAATCGGTCAACGTATCGGAAAAGTTCATCCCCTATTTCAAAACTGGCAAACAGCTAAGGGAAAAGCTCAACGCCAAGGATTAAACGGTGTTCCGGTGCCCTATCCAAGGGGCGCCGCTTTCAATGGAGTAAGGCAGAGACGTGTTGAAGGTGTTGTCCTGGGTCGTCATAGCCCCGTTGGCTGTGTTTTTGATCGTTTTTTCCGTCTCCAATCGAACCGCCATCACCCTCGACGCCTGGCCGCTGCCCTATACGGCCGAAATACCCGTGTTCGCCATTGTCCTCGTCAGTCTTGCAGCCGGAGTCGTCTGGGGCGGGGTGGCAGCATGGCTAGCGGCGGGCACAGCACGGCAATGCGCGCGCGAAGCGACGCGCCGGGCGGAGATCGCCGAGCGCGACGTGCGGCAACTGGAGGAACGAATTTCCGAGTTCAAGGCGAAGGCCGTCAGAACCGGCAAAGCGGTGGCCCCGGCGCCCCGCGACGTCGCCTGAGCGATGCGCAATCTCGGTGCCGTTGAGCTCAAGGCGTCCCTCGATTACGCCTCCATCGTCGACACCCTCGATGCCGCTTACCGGGCAGACATCACCGTTCCCGAGCGCAGCCACTTAACCGTTCCCGTCGCCGGTGGAGCCGATATGACGATGCTTGTGATGCCAGCCTGGGACGCGTCGGACTTCATCGGCATCAAGCTAGTCAACGTGGCGCCCGACAACGCCAAGCGCAGACTACCATCGGTGCAGGCCACCTACCAATTGTTCAGCCGGGTGACCGGCGAGCCGGTGGCACTGATCGACGGCACCGAACTGACGGCACGCAAAACCGCGGCCTCGTCGGCGCTGGCGTCGAGGTATCTGTCGTGTGCAGATGCGTCGTCACTCTTGATGGTCGGTACCGGGGTGTTGGCGCCGCATCTGATCAACGCCCATGCCACCGTGCGGCCAATTAACCGGGTCAGGGTCTGGGGTCGCAATTCGGAGAAGGCAGCCGCCGTCGCCGGGCGCCTGGAGCCTATGGACGCGAGCGTCGACGTCGTCACCAATTTGGACGCGGCCGTGCTGGAGGCCGATATAATCTCGACAGCAACGCTCGCCACCGAACCACTGATCCGCGGCGAGCTATTGCGCGCCGGTCAGCACCTGGATCTGGTCGGCGCCTTCACACCGGATATGCGCGAGGCCGACGACGACTGCGTCACCCGCGCGCGCCTCTACATCGACACCGAGGAAGCGATCAAGAAAACTGGCGAAATCTGCGATCCCATCACCCGCGGCGTCATCTCCGAGAAGGACATCGTCGCCGACATGTTCGCCGTTGTCCGCGGCGAGGCACAGGGCCGCGGGGGGAGAGACGAGATCACGTTGTTTAAATCGGCCGGCAGCGCACTCTTGGACTTAGCGACCGCGGCGCTGGCCTACGAGCGGGCGTGAAGCATTTGATTTTCTTTGAGTTTTCCGGACCCGGCTAGTAAAACCGGGGAAGCCGACCGGAACCCGCAGGGACTTCTAGCCGTGAATCCGTGTGAGCGCATATTCGTCGCCATCGACACCACCGACGCTGGCCAGGCGGCCGAGCTCGCTGCCAGTCTGGCTGGGCATGTCGGCGGCATCAAGCTGGGCAAGGAGTTTTTCACCGCCAACGGCCCCGAAGGCATTAGGCGGGTGACCGCTGGCGGCGCACCCCTGTTCCTCGACCTCAAATACCACGACATCCCGAATACGGTCGCTGGGGCGGTCCGCGCCGCCCTGGCGCTGCAGCCGACGATGCTCACTGTCCATGCCGTCGGCGGCGTGGCGATGATGCGCGCCGCGGCGGAGGCCGCAGCGGAAGCGGGTGACGCGATGCCGCTCGTGCTCGCTATCACCGTGCTGACCTCGCTGGCCGAGACCGACCTGCCCGGCATCGGCATCATCAGCCCGCTGCCGGACCAAGTCGTGCGCCTCGGACGCCTGGCCCAGAAGAGCCGCATGGACGGCGTCGTCTGCTCGGCCAAGGAGATCATGGCGCTCCGGAGTGTCTGCGGGCCCGATTTCAAGCTGGTGGTGCCGGGCATCCGTCCGGCCGGCGCCACGAACGAGGACCAAAAGCGCGTCGTCACGCCGGTCGAGGCGATCGCGCTCGGCGCTGATTACCTTGTCATCGGCCGGCCGATCACGAAAGCCAACGATCCGGTGGCGGCGGTGCAAAAGATCGCTGGCGAACTTTCCTGATGCCCGTCGCGGCGAAAATCTGCGGCCTAATGACCTCCGAGGCAGTCGAAGCGGCGGTCGAGGGGGGAGCGGCTATGTGCGGCTTTGTCTTCTTTCCGCCGTCGCCGAGGAGCCTCTCGGTCGAAGAGGCCGCCGGATTGACGGGCTTGGTACCCGAAGGGGTAACTCCCGTGGCGCTGACGGCCGACGCTGATGATATCCTACTCCGCGCTATCACCGAGGAAGCCGGCGTGGGCATGCTGCAGCTACACGGCCATGAGACGCCGGAGCAGACGGCCCGAATCAGCGACAAGTTCGGCTTGGCCGTCATGAAGGTGCTGCCCATTGCAAGCGCTGACGACGTCGTCGCTGCCCACGCCTATGAGGGGGTATGCGACCGGCTAATGTTCGACGCCAAGCCGCCCGAAGGCGCGACCAGGCCCGGCGGCAACGCGCTCGCTTTCGACTGGGAGCTCCTGAGCGGGCGCGACTGGGGTGTGCCGTGGACGTTAGCCGGCGGCCTGACGGCGGAAACCGTGTCTGAGGCGGTGCGCATCAGCGGGGCGCGGATGGTCGACGTGTCGTCGGGCGTCGAGGACGCGCCAGGGGTCAAGAACACGGCCAAGATCCGGGCCTTTCTCGACGCGGTTAAGGCGCTCTAAACTGCAAAAATTCTTGCATTTTGCGCCCCCCTGACCGCATTTTACCGGCCGAAACTAGGGAAGCCTCCATGAATAAGCTCAACACTTACCGCGCCGGCGCCGACGAGGGCGGCCATTTTGGCATCTATGGCGGCCGCTACGTGGCGGAGACGCTGATGCCACTGATCCTGACCGTCGAGAAGGCCTACGCCACAGCCAAAGACGACCCCGACTTCTGGGCAGAGTTCCATTATTACATGAAGCATTACGTTGGTCGGCCGAGCCCGCTCTATTTCGCGCAGCGCTTGACCAAGCATTTCGGTGGCGCCAAGGTCTATTTCAAGCGCGACGAGCTCAACCATACCGGCGCCCACAAGATCAACAACACCATCGGCCAGATCCTCTTAGCCCGGCGCATAGGTATGACCCGCATCATCGCCGAAACCGGCGCTGGCCAGCACGGCGTGGCGACGGCCACCGTCTGCGCGCTGTTCGGGTTGCCCTGCGTCGTCTACATGGGCGAGACTGACATCGAGCGCCAGGCGCCGAACGTGTTCCGCATGAAGTTGCTCGGCGCCGAGGTGCGCTCCGTGACAGCCGGCACCGGCACACTGAAGGACGCCATGAACGAAGCATTGCGCGACTGGGTCGCCAACGTGGACGACACCTTCTACATCATCGGCACCGTCGCTGGCCCGCACCCCTACCCAACTATGGTGCGAGATTTCCAATGCGTGATCGGCAACGAGGTCCGCGAACAGATAACGGAAGCCGAGCACCGGCTACCCGATAGCGTCATCGCCTGCGTCGGCGGCGGTTCCAACGCCATGGGCCTATTCCATCCGTTCCTCGACGACGAGGACGTGCGCATCATCGGCGTCGAGGCTGGCGGCCACGGCATCGAAACGGGCGAGCACTGCGCCAGCCTGACTGGCGGTGCGCCCGGCGTGCTGCACGGTAACCGCACCTATCTGCTGCAGACCGACGACGGGCAGATCATCGATGGCCACTCGATCTCGGCCGGCCTCGATTACCCTGGCATCGGGCCGGAACATTCGTGGCTGCACGACGTTGGCCGCGTCGATTACGTCTCGGTCACTGACTATGAAGCGCTCACCGCTTTCCAACTATGTACTGAGAAGGAAGGCATCATTCCAGCCTTGGAGCCAAGCCATGCGCTCGCCCACGTGACCAAGATCGCGCCCGAGCTGCCCGAAGATCACATCATGGTGATGAACATGTGCGGACGCGGCGATAAGGACATCTTCGCCGTCGCCAAGCACCTCGGTATCGACATGGGTGGAATAGACCAAGGATGAGCGCGATGCCGGAAACGCGGATCGGTCGGCGCTTCGCCGAATTGAAAGCCGAGGGCCGCAGCGGGCTGGTTAGCTTCCTCACCGCCGGCGACCCGAACCCAGAGACGGCAAGCGAGATCATGGCAGGCCTGCCCTCAGCCGGGGTCGACCTGATCGAGCTTGGCATGCCCTTCAGCGACCCGATGGCCGACGGCCCGTCGATCCAAGCAAGCTCCTTGCGCGCGCTCAAGAACGGTATGACGCTGAGTAAGACCATCGACATGGTGCGCGGCTTCCGCCAGCACGACCACGAGACGCCGATTATTCTGATGGGCTACTACAACCCAATCTACAAATACGGTGTTGACAGGTTCCTCGCGGACGCCAAGGACGCCAGCATCGACGGCCTGATCATGGTCGACCTACCGCCGGAGGAGGAGGGTGAGCTCTGTCTGCCGGCGATCAAGGCCGGGCTTAACTTCATCTACCTGACGGCGCCGACGACCGACGACGCAAGGCTACCGATGGTGCTCGAGAAGGCGTCCGGGTTCGTATACTACGTATCGATCACCGGCATCACCGGCACGCGCGCGGCAGCGATCGATGACGTCCGCCAATCGATTGAACGCATCCGCCGCCGGACTGACCTGCCCATCGCCGTCGGCTTCGGCATTCGCACCCCGGAACAGACGGCCGAGGTAGCGGCGGTCGCCGACGCAGCGGTTGTCGGGTCGGCCCTTGTCGATCTCGTCCGCGACAACCTGGACGCCGACTGCCGCGCCAAGCCGGAGCTGGTTGACCGTGTTCTGGGCCTGGTCGGCGAGTTGGCCGGAGGAATTCGCATCGCCGCCGAGAGTTCGACCCCTTGAACTGGCTCAAAAATTTTGTTCGGCCCAAGCTCAAGGAGCTGGTTGGCGGCCAAAAAGAGATCCCCGAGAACCTGTGGGACAAGTGCCCGGCCTGTGCGCAGATGATCTTTCATCGCGATCTAGAAAAGAACCAACACGTGTGCCAACACTGCGGCCACCACATGCGGCTCAACTCTAAGCAAAGATTAACCTTTCTGTTCGACGACGGTGAGTACCAGACCATAGAGCAGGGCACACCGCTGGCCGATCCCTTGAAGTTCCGAGACCGCAAGGCGTACACCGACCGTCTCCGTGAAGCCCAAAACAAGACTGGCGATGCCGACGCACTGGTCGTCGCGCACGGCAAAATTGGCGGCATGCCGGTAGTAATCGCGGCACTCAATTTTGAGTTCATGGGTGGGTCCATGGGCATCGCCGTTGGCGACGGCCTGTTGGCAGCGGCACGGCTCGCCGTCGCCCAGGAAGCGCCACTGGTCGTGGTGCCGTCATCGGGCGGCGCACGCATGCAGGAAGGCGCCCATTCGCTGATGCAGATGGCGCGCACAACTATCGCCGTCGAAGAGGTGCGCCATGCCGGGCTACCCTATCTCGTCGTCCTCACCGACCCGACCACCGGCGGCGTCTCAGCGTCGTTTGCCATGTTGGGTGACATCGCCATTGCCGAGCCGGACTGCGTCATCGGCTTCGCCGGCCAGCGGGTAATCGAGCAGACCATCCGCGAAACACTGCCTGATAACTTCCAGAAGGCCGAATACCTGTTGGAGCACGGCATGGTCGACATGGTCGTCCACCGCCACGAACTGCGCGAGACGTTGGCCCGAGTGCTCGGGCTGCTTTGCAACACCAAGCCAACGAGTGAACTACTGCCCATGCTCGACGCCGATGGTGGCCGTCCGGAGCCAGCCAAAACCAAGGGGACGGGAACCCCGGCCCCGCCCGATGTTCACGACGTCAACTAGGCCGTGGCTACGCCGGAAGACAGCGCCATCGTCCTCGGCAGGCTGAAAAGGCTCCACCCCAAACTGATTGATCTCTCTCTCAGCCGGGTTGAGGCCCTGCTCGCGCACCTCGGCAACCCAGAACGCCACCTACCGCCGACCGTCCATGTTGCTGGTACCAACGGCAAGGGCTCAGTGATAGCCTATTTGCGTGCGGCGCTAGAGGCAGCCGGCTACAGCGTCCACGTTCACATCTCTCCGCACTTGGTGCTATTCAATGAGCGCATCCGCCTCGCCGGCGAACTGATCGAAGAGGACGACCTGATCGAACTGCTGCACGAATGCGAGGACGCCAATGGCGATGAACCGATTACGTTCTTCGAGATCACCACGGCCGCGGCGCTCTTGGCATTCGCGCGCGCGCCTGCAGATGTCGTTCTGCTGGAAACCGGGCTCGGCGGACGGCTCGACGCCACCAATACGGTCAAGCGCCCAGCCATGAGCGTGATCACCCCGGTGTCCATGGACCACCAGCAGTTCCTCGGCGGCACACTGGCCGAGATCGCGGCCGAGAAAGCCGGCATCCTAAAGCATGGTGTCGTCTGCGTTCTGGCCCGTCAAGCGCCGGAGGCGGCGGAGGTGATCCGGGCGAAGGCGGAAGCCCTCGGCGCGTTGCTCTACGAACAAGACAGCGACTGGACCGTCGGCGTTGACGGCGCGGAGCTGGTCTACGAAGGGCCGCTGGCGAGCCGAAGGCTGCCGATGCCTAACTTGGTCGGCTCGCATCAGATTGGCAATGCCGGCGTCGCCGTCGCGGCGCTCGACAGGCTGCAGGGCTTCACCGTCGATGATCGTGCCCTGGCAATGGGACTGACAGGGGCCGAGTGGCCGGGCCGGATGCAGAAGCTTAAGTCGGGACCGCTCGTCGATCTGTTGCCCGCTGATTCCGTCACGTCAATGCAGGGCGG
>PTLJ01000067.1 GCA_002938045.1 Alphaproteobacteria bacterium MarineAlpha3_Bin4 | reverse complement strand
GGGGCGGGCTTGCCGGTCACCGAGCCCACGGGCTCACTGGTCGTCGATATTGGCGGTGGTCTTGACCAGGGTTCCTGGCCTGTCGGCGGCGTAGATCTCAAAGGTTCCCAGTGGCGCGGCGATGGTCACGAGGCCAGCACCGATGCGTCGGGCGCCGTAGGCTGCTAGCCGGGCCGCGCCGGTCAGCGTCTCGCCACCAGCAACCACCGCATGCCCGCGGCTGTATTTGTGGGCGTCTGCTCGCGGCCAGGGGTAATTCTCGAGCCAGAGCGACGGCCCGTTGACGAAAGTCTGCGGTCGGATGTCGTCAAGCACCATCTCCGGGATGCCGATGTCGGCAACGATCAGCGCGCCGCAATGAACCCGGCCGGGCAGCAGCACGTGGCCCGGCTTGGCCCGGAAGAAAGTCACTGTCAGCGTCGCGAATGGTGCCGCGCCAAGGATTTCTCCGTTATCGCCATGGACGCCGCTGGGGATGTCGACGGCGACGCAGTCGAGCCGTCGGGCGTTGATCGTCTCGACGATCTCCCGGGCGACGCCGTCGAGGGGACGCGCGAGGCCGGCGCCAAACAAGGCGTCGACGACCAGGGGGTCGCCTTCCAGTGCTTTTGTTGACAACGGTTCGATATCGCCCTGCCATCTCTCTGCGTTGATGGCGGCGTCGCCCGTTAGCTTACCGTGCTCGCCTAGCAGCGACACGGTTACCGGCCATCTCGCCTTAACCAGTAAGCAGGCAACGACAAAGCCATCGCCACCGTTGTTGCCTGGCCCGCAGAGGATAGCGACTGGGCGCTTCTTCCAGCGGTCCTGAATTTCCTCGGCGATAGCTTGGCCGGCCGCCTCCATCAGCTCGAGGCTTGGCACCCCGCCGCCAACAGTAGCAGCGTCGGCACGGTACATCTCATCGACCGTGAGGAGCTCGTTTATAGTCATCGTTCTGCCTTTCGCCTGCTTTCTTGCCGCATGGTGATAGTGGCACCGAGAGACGTTTAAAATCAATAAACTCAATCAATTAGAAAGGTGCCAGAGGTCTCCTATTGACGTCATGATCCGATTGACTTAATTTAGAACAAACAATGAACATTAATATAAAAACATCTCAACAAAAATACACAGATCCAGCTTTGTTGGACGATCTCCGGCGGCGTATCCGTAAGCTCGAACGACGACACCCTGGGCAATCCGCGCCGACGGTTTTGCCTTTCGGCATCGACAAAATCGACGCTGCTCTGCCGTGGGGCGGACTGCCACTCGCCGGACTGCATGACGTCATCGCCCGCAGGTCGCTGGCCGCCGCCACCGGTTTCTCTGCCGCCCTTCTGGGGCGGGCGATCGAAGGTGGCTCCAGAACGGTGCTCTGGTGCCACCGCGGGCGTGACTTATACGGTCCTGGGCTGGCCGCTCTGGGGCTCGGGCCCGATCGACTGGTTGTTGTTCGCGCCAGTTGCAACAGGAACATCCTCTGGGCCATGGAAGAGGGCTTGAGAAGTGGCAGCCTAACAGCGGTCGTGGGAGAGCCTGGTAAGATTTCGGCGACGTCGCTCAGGCGCCTGCAGCTAGCCTCGGAAACCGGCACTACGGCAGCGATCCTAATACGTTCCGAACACGTTGATGCAACCTCCGGACCGGCTGTTACTCGGTGGCGCGTCGCCGCCGCGCCGAGCCGCTATCCTCTTAACCGCTGGTCGGGCCCGCCCCGCTGGCAGGTGGAGCTGTTGCGTTGCCGCGCCGGTGCATTGGCGCGGAACAGGAGCAGTCCGAGCAGTGACGGGGCGGCGTTAAAGGGATCGGGGAGCTGGTTGGTGGAATGGCGTGAAGGACGAGATGATGAAACCTGGGAAGGAAGGGCGGAGAGTGGTTTCGCTCTGGCTGCCGAGCTTTGCCACCGACCGGCAGCAGCAGAAACAGTCGGCTCCAGGGTTCCCGCAATCGGACACCGACGCGCGATCTAAACCGTTGGCCACCGTCATCGCCAAACACGGCGGGCTCAGGATCGCCGCTGTTAACCGGGCTGCCGCTGCCAACGGCGTCAAGCCCGGTCTGTCGTTGGCCGATGCTCGCACTGTCCTGCCAAGCTTAGAAACCGCCACTGCCGATCCGGTCGGTGATCAACGCGCTCTCGAAGCCCTCGCCGATTGGTGCAGTCGTTACACGCCGTTGATCGCTGTCGACAGCGAGAAAAGCGACGGTGGCGACCGCGGGATCTGGCTCGACATCAGTGGTTGCGCCCATTTATTCGGCGACGAAAAGGCCTTACTGGCGAACCTGAGCGAGTGCCTCCGGCGTATCGGCTACGCAAACGCCATGGCTGTTGCTGATACCTACGGTGCAGCCTGGGCTGCGGCGCGGTTTACCAGCCGCGACCCGAACTGTCGCATCGTTGTGCCGCATGACGGCCATGAAACCGCCCTTGCGCCGCTGCCAGTAGCCGGGCTTCGCCTGTCGTCCTCCATCATTGAGGGCCTGCATCGCATGGGATTACGACGCATCGGCGACCTCATCAGCCTGCCTCGCGCCCCGCTTGCCGCTCGCTTCGGTTTGCTCCCAGCCCGGCGTCTTGACCAAGCCCTCGGCCGCCTAGAGGAACCGTTTGAGCCCCACCGACCCGTGCCCGGCTTTCAGGCGCGTATAGTCTTCGCGGAGCCGATCGGTCGCCAAAGCGACATCGTGTCCGCCCTACGCCGCTTACTCGACACCCTTTGCTGCCAATTAGCTAATGCCCGTCAGGGCGCTCGACGGCTGCGTCTCGTTTGCTGCCGATCGGATGGAACCATCAGCGAGGCTGCGGTCGGAACCAGCCAGCCGGTTCGCGATCCCAAAATTCTGGAACGATTGTTCTTCAATGAATTGGAGAACCTCGAGGCCAGGTTTGGGATTGACGCCATGGTTCTCACCGCAACCGCCTTCGACCCGTTGTCGCCAACTCAGATCAACCTGCAAACCGGCGATGGTAGCAAAGGAGAGGCTCTTGGAGCCGGTATTTTGGATTTGATCGACCGCCTTGGTAACCGGCTCGGGCCGAATCGGATACTGCGCCTCGAGGCCCGGGCTAGCCACATACCGGAACGGGCGAGCCGTGAAATTTCTGCTCTTGGCTGCCGCATCGATGGTACCACGCCGGTCGCCGGCGATACCGGCCAGGCTCCCGCCGCGCCGCGTCCGGTGCGCCTGCTTCCTTTGCCCGTACCGATCGAGGTAATAGCGCCGGTGCCCGACCACCCGCCGGTGATGTTCCGCTGGCGAGGGACTCAGCACCGGGTCGCCCGCGCTGAGGGACCAGAGCGGATCGGGCCGGAATGGTGGTTGCAGCCACCCGAGGAAATCGCCAGCGGGCAGGTCCGGACCCGCGATTATTACCGTATTGAGGATACCGACGGTGCACGGTTCTGGGTCTACCTCGATGGTCCCTACCGCGCCGACGCTCCACCACGCTGGTACCTGCACGGCTTTTTCCCATGAGCGGATACGCCGAACTGCAAGTCACCAGCAACTTCAGCTTCCTGCGTGGTGCCTCACACCCGGAGGAGATGGTGATCACAGCCGCCGCGCTCGGCCATGCGGCGATCGCCATTACAGACCGCCACAGCGTTTCCGGCATCGTCCGTGCACATACCGCGGCCAAGCAGGCCGGCATCCGTCTTGTTGTTGGCGCACGGCTCGACCCGGAAAACGGCCCTGCCCTGCTCTGCTATCCCACTAACCGCGCTGGCTACAGCCGCCTGACCCGACTTTTGACCACGGGCAAGCGCCGCGTGCAGAAAGGGGAATGCCTGTTACACATGACCGATATTCTCGATGACGGGACTGGACAGACCATCCTTGTGCTGCCGCCGGCACAACCCGATGCCGCCTTCGCCGACGCACTCTCCCAGCTGCGGGAGAGCTTTGCGGGCCGGGCCTATCTGGCCGCCTCGGTCCTCAACCTCGGTAATGACGGCTGCCGTCTCGACACCCTCTTCTCCCTTGCGACGGCCTGTCGCGTCCCTCTGATCGCCACCAACGACGTCCACGCTCATGTGCCGGAGCGCCGCCCGCTCCAGGATGTGCTGACATGCATCCGCGAGAGTTGCACCATCTATGAAGCCGGGTTCCGGCTGTTTGCCAACGCCGAACGGCATTTAAAATCGCCACAGGAGATGGCCCACCTGTTTCGCGATTACCCAGAGGCCATCGCCCGCACGGTCGAAGTCGCCGAGGCCTGTATCTTCAGCCTCGACGAATTGCGCTACGAATATCCTGTCGACCCAATGCCGCAAGGCCGTACGCCACAGGACGAATTGGTGCGCCTAACCTGGCACGGCGCTACAGCACGCTATCCTGGCGGCATTCCGGATAACGTGGGGGGCAGCCTCAAGCGTGAGCTGGAGTTGATCGGTGAGTTGGGCTTCGCACCTTATTTCCTCACCGTTTATGACATCGTCCGCTTTGCCGAGGGCCGTAACATCCTCTGTCAGGGCCGGGGGTCGGCGGCCAATTCAGCCGTTTGCTATTGTCTCGGCATCACCGCCGTCGATCCGGCCCGCATCGATTTGCTGTTCGAGCGTTTCGTTAGTGCCGAAAGGGGCGAACCACCTGATATCGACGTCGATTTCGAGAACGGCCGCCGCGAAGAGGTGATCCAATACGTCTACGATAAATACGGCCGCGACCGGGCCGGTATGACGGCCGCCGTGATCACCTACCGGGCCAAGAGTGCCGTCCGTGAGGTCGGCAAGGTGCTGGGGCTCTCGGAAGACACCATCGTTGCCCTTCAGAGTGCCGCCTGGCGGCGATCGTGGGACGAGATCGAGGACACCCAAATCCGCGATGCCGGGCTCGATCCGGACGAGCCGACGATCCGCAGGACCATGAATCTGGCCGGCGAAGTCCTGGGCTTCCCTCGGCATCTCTCGCAGCATGCCGGGGGCATGGTGATAACCCAGAGCCTGCTGAGCGAAGTGGTGCCCATCGCCAATGCCGCCATGGAGGATCGCACCATCATCGAATGGGACAAGGACGACCTTGACGCGCTCGGCATCCTCAAGATCGATATCTTGGCGCTCGGCATGCTGACTTGCGTCCATAAGGCATTCGATCTGATCCGGGTGCATCACGGTCGCGACCTTACCTTTTCTACCGTGCCGCCGGAGGACGCCGCCGTTTACGACATGCTGTGTCGGGCAGATTCGGTTGGCGTCTTCCAGGTCGAGAGCCGCGCCCAGATGAGCATGCTGCCGCGTTTGCTGCCGCGAAACTTCTACGATCTGGTGATCGAGGTGGCGATAGTCCGCCCCGGCCCCATCCAGGGCGATATGGTGCATCCCTACCTACGCCGGCGAAATGGCGAAGAAGCGGTTGAATACCCATCCGAGGCGTTCCGCCAGGTGCTTGGCAAGACGTTGGGAATCCCGCTTTTTCAGGAGCAGGCAATGAAGATCGCTATCGTCGCCGCCGGTTTCTCGCCGCAGGAAGCAGATGCGCTCAGGCGCGCACTGGCCACCTTCCGCCGCTTTGGAGACATCCATAAGTTCCACCAGCGTTTCATCGCCGGTATGCTTGAGAACGGTTACAACCGGGATTTCTCCGAACGCTGTTTCAAGCAGATCGAAGGCTTCGCTGATTACGGCTTTCCCGAATCCCATGCTGCCAGCTTCGCACTTCTAGTCTACGTGTCGTCGTGGCTGAAATGCCATTACCCCGCCGCCTTTGCTTGCGCACTTCTGAATAGCCAGCCAATGGGCTTCTATGCCCCAGCCCAGATCGTTCGCGACGCCCGCAACAACGGCGTCGAGGTCCGGCCGGTGGACGTCAATAGGAGCGATTGGGATTGCTCCCTGGAATCCTGCAACGATGGAAACGCGGCATTGCGGCTGGGCCTACGCCAGATCAAGGGGCTGCGTGAAGTTGATGCGGAGTCCTTGACGGCGGCGCGCGATGATGGCGGCTACGGGAATATCGCCAATCTCTGGCGTCGAACCGGCCTCAGCCGGATGGTGCTAGAAACCCTCGCCAGGGGCGATGTTTTCGGGTCCATGGGGTTGAGCCGGCGCCAAGCACTATGGGCCGTGCGCGGGCTCGACGATGCGCCACTGCCGCTGTTCGACGCCGTCGATGCGGCTCAGGCACAAATCGAGCCAACTGTCGTTCTGCCGTCCATGACCTTGGGCGAGGAGGTCGTCAATGATTACCGCTCGCTTAAGCTGTCGCTGAAGGCACATCCCTTAACCTTGCTCAGGGGTGAACTCGAAGCCGACGGCTATACGAGCTGTGAGCGACTTCTGGACTTGCCTCACGGCCGCCCGGCACAGGTCGCTGGCTTGGTCACCACCCGGCAACGCCCCGGCAGCGCCCGTGGTGTTGTGTTCGTTACCATGGAGGACGAAACCGCGATCGCTAATTTGATTGTCTGGCCCGATACCTTCGAGCGCTTCCGCAGTACCGTGCTCAGCGCTTGCCTGCTCGGCGCCCACGGCCACATCCAGAAGAAGGGCCGGGTGATCCATGTACTAGCGGAAAAGCTCTTCGACCTCACCCCCCTTCTCGCTTATCTCGACGACCATACCACACACAACAACGGCAGCACCCTCAAGCTCGCATCGCGGGATTTCAAATGACCGAGAGTTAAAACCTTTCAGAAACCTAGAAATATAATCCTCTATTACGCACCAAAAAGGTGAGACGACCCCCACTTTTATGGACACATATAGACATACCCAACCAGATAGACGACAAACGTACCAAATTGAGACCTGAGCGATGGAAGGTTCACCGATGAGACCCGACGACGTCGAAGTGATCGAAAAGACAACCCCCTTTCAAGGATACTTCCGCATCGACCGCTACCGGTTGAAGCACCGGCTGTTCGAAGGCAATTGGGGCGGTGAAATTGTGCGAGAGGTGTTCGAGCGCGGTCACGCTGCGGCGGTACTATTATACGACCCGGACCTCGACCAACTGGTTATGATCGAACAGTTCCGGGTCGGTGCTTTTGCTGCGCTAGGCTCACCATGGTTGAACGACGACACATCGCCGTGGCTGATTGAGACCGTCGCAGGTATCATCGAAGCTGGTGAGGACCCGGAACAGGTTGTGCGCCGCGAAGCGTTGGAGGAAGCCGGGTGCGAGATCACCGAGATAGTGCCGATCTGTAACTATTTGGTTAGCCCCGGTGCAGTGACAGAGTTTGTCTTCCAGTTTTGTGGACGAGTTGATTCCTCGCACGCTAAGGGCATTCATGGCATTGCCGATGAAGGCGAGAATATTCGCGTATTCACGGCCAGTACGGCAGAAGTGTTTCGCATGATGGATGACGGCCAAATCATTAACTCCATGACCTTGATCCCGCTCCATTGGTTGCGACATAATCTCGTGGAGCTGCGAACCCTCTGGCTGGATGGTAAATGAGACCGCTGCTTTTATTTTACGAGCCTATCACCCGTTCTTGATCGCCAGATAGACCAACGCTATCTTCGCACCAGATGCCATAACCTTCTTGAAACCGGAACACTGCCATGGGAATCCGCGATGGGTTTGCCGACACCATCGGCAACACCCCCCTCATTCGCCTAAACGGGCCCTCCGACGAAACAGGGTGCCAAATTCTTGCCAAGGCCGAATTTCTCAATCCCGGTAGTTCAGTCAAGGACCGGGCGGCGCTGTTCATCATCAAGGACGCTGAAGAGCGCGGAATTCTTAACCTCGGCGGCTTGATCGTAGAGGCAACC
>PTLJ01000066.1 GCA_002938045.1 Alphaproteobacteria bacterium MarineAlpha3_Bin4 | reverse complement strand
CCTTATAAGGGCGTGCTGTGCGGGTTCGGCTTTCCCGATATGATGGCAATACGATAGGCGATGTTTGCGTTCGCCGCTGTGATGGCGGTCACGCTTACGGTACATTTTTCCGTTATTAATGTTAAATGCGAGATTTTATCGTTAACAATTTATTATAAAACAAAAAACAAAGAAACGTTTCTGATGCTGAGAATCAAATCTTAGCAATCCTTAGGATCTTACCAGCGTAGTTCCATGGCTTGGTTCCATGATTCCATTTGATGGCCGCCGCTCGTCGTCCAATGATCTGTGGCGCGTTCACGTCGTGCCTTGGACTAGATCGCGGCCGACGCAGTAGGCATACAACGCTACCGGGATCATGGTGATCATTGTTCCGCCCATAGAGGCCTGGTGTGTCGTCGCAGACGTCAGGACATAAGGCTTAGCGGCGGGGTTGGTGGTTTCGATGAATCTGACTAACTCAGCCGGCACGCCCTCGCGGCCATAGGCGTCTTGCCAATCCATTTTGTAGACCCTTGTCGGCCGGTCGGTCTCGCCATCGAGTGCGATTAGGTCAATGCAGCCTCCTTGCCAGCTGGCATAGGCCAGCTTCTCTACCTCGGCCGCTCCCAGCCACTGAGCTACCAGTGCCGTCTCCGCGAGTAGCTGGAACTGGGCGTCGGTTGCCGGCAATGGCGCGAACAGGGCAGCGTAAAGGCTGGGAGTCGTGAGATAGATCTTGAACGCAACCTGACGTTGGAAGCGCAGGGCGTTCTTATCAACGCGAGCGACGCGGCGGATCAGGAAGGCAGCCTCCAGGTAGTCAAGGTATTTTCGGAGTGTGTTTTTGGCGATGCCGGCGGCCTTGGCGAGGCTCTCCATGGTCACCTGGCGCGCGGTGTTGAAGGCGAGGATGTTGAACAGCTTGTTTAGTTCTTGGGTATCGTTGATTCCGAATATGCTAGAGAGATCTTTGTGCATGATCCGGTCGGCGACGCCGCCGGGGGCGCTGCGGGTAAACGCCGCCGCCTCCTCCTTTCTCCCGAGTATGCCTTCGATGAAGCCGCCGAAGTTTACGTAGCGTTGGAACTCAGCGTTGAGGGTAGGTAGCGCCCAGGCGTGGATTGTTATCGACTTGTCGCCGGATTGGCTTCTCAAAAGCGTTTCCAAGTATCCGGATATCTCCGAGTGCGTGGTTGATGAGAATTTCGATGACATCTCCGACGAGCGAAAGCGCAGGAACTCGTGAAAAGTAAGTGGAGGAAGCACCACGGTGGCGACATTCCCGTCGTCGCTGACAGCGCCAGTAACGAGCGCTGGCGCGGCTGAGGACATGGTGACAACAATGCGCGCACGCGGCTGCAGCTCAGCCAAGCGCATAACCACGTCTCGCCAGTCGCTGACGTATTGAATTTCATCGTAGAAGACGTAGATCTCGGCCGTTTCGTCGTGGTGATAGCGGCGGCAGAACATCTCGAACAGCGCTGTAATATCGGCCGCCGTGTAAATCGGTACTGTCATGTTGCAGTAAAAAACGGCTTGCGGCGAGACGCCGCCCTCAATCAGACCGGCGATCATTTGGTGCACCATCACCGTTTTGCCGGCGCCTAAAGGTCCTGCCAAAACGATAATGCGCTCTGCACCGCCAAGTACACGGGTGCGGAATGAATAGAAAAACGGACGCTTCGGCGGGTGTCGAAAGCGAATCTCGGTCTCAGGGGTAAATTTCCACCACGGATTATCAAATACCAATCTTTGGAAGAGGTCGTTGTCAGAGATAATATGCATGGTTGCGCTTAACCCAAGCGCGAAGCCGAAACCGGCCGCTCCGCCCCGGTGACCTTCACGAAGAACATTTAGATTATTTAAATGATCTTAACTACCAAATTAATGGATGATCCATTTTCAAGTCAATGAACCAATAACCTTACAATCATTCCACAACAGATTGTCGAACAGCAATCTATGGAAGAGGTCGTTTCAGAGATGATATACACGACCGCGCCTAACCCTTGTGCGAAGCCGAAACCGGCCGCCCCGCCCCTGTGACCTTGGCGAAGAGAAGTTAGTTCATTTAAATGATCTTACTGTCAAATTTACGGATGATCCATTTTCAAGTCAATGAACCAATAGCCTTACAAACATTCTGCCACGCGCCGTCGGAGCTCCGGCAAGACCTCAGTGGCGAACCAGGGGTTATTCCTAGCCCACGCCGTGGTCCGCCAACTTGGGTGCGGGATTGGCATAAAGTCGGGGAGATAATCTTGCCAAGCGTGGACCGTCTCGGTCAGGTTGCTGCGCGCGCGGCCGCCGAGATAACGCTTCTGGGCATGGCCTCCGACCAGTAGTGTTAGCTCGATATAGGGCAGTTCATGTAGAAGCCGGTCGTGCCACATAGGCGCGCATTCAGGACGCGGCGGAAAATCGCCACCGCGCTGATCACGGCCTGGGTAGCAGAATCCCATCGGCACGATGGCGATGCGGGCCGCGTCGTAAAACGTTTCGTTATCAATATCGAGCCAATAGCGTAAACGCTCGCCCGATTTGTCGTTCCAGGGGATGCCGGTTTCGTGCACGCGGGTGCCCGGGGCCTGGCCGATGACCATTAGCCTAGCCGTCCTGCTCGCCCGCAGCACCGGGCGCGGTCCCAGGGGCAGTTCGGCGGCGCAGATATCGCATGCGTCAATTTCTGCCAGCAGCTCCGACAGGTCTCTGCCGCTACCAGCGACCATTGAGGATCTTCTCCACATAGGCCGGCACCAATACCGTCGCCAGGCCGTATTGCGCTTCGGCGAAAAGCGTCGCGCCTTCCGACGGCTCCATGTTGAGTTCGGCGGTGTGGGCGCCCGACCTCCTGCGCACCTGCTGGACGAAGCTGGCGGCTGGGTAGACGTTACCGGACGTGCCAATCGAGATAAACAGCCTGCAGCACTCGAGGCGCGAATAAATGCGTTCCATCTCGAAGGGCATCTCACCGAACCAGACCACGTGCGGCCGCAGCTTGCCGACTATCCCGCAGTTTGGGCAGGCATTGTCTAGACCGAGATCGCACCGCCATTCGACGACGTTGGCGCAGGCACCACAGCGCACCTTTAAAAGCTCGCCGTGCATGTGTATCAGGCTCTTGGCGCCGGCACGCTCGTGCAGGTCGTCAATGTTTTGGGTCACGACCAGAACTTCGCCGGGCCACTCGGCTTCTAGCCGTGCCAACGCCTGATGCGCGACATTGGGTTTGATCTCGCGGGAGACTAGCTTGCCGCGACGCGCGTTGTAGAAGGCGTGCACCTTCTCCGGGCTACGGGCGAAGGCTTCCGGTGTGGCAACGTCCTCGACGCGGACGGTGGCCCATATACCGTCGGCGTCGCGAAAGGTCGACAGCCCCGATTCCTTGGAGATGCCAGCACCGGTAAGGATGACGATGGGAGGGTAGCCGTCTTTTGTCATAGCGAGTCCGAGGGGCTTGTGGGCGTTGGGACCAGTCATGATAATCCCAACCGCCCAAACCCGACCACAGGAGATTCCAGTATGGTCAGTGTGCTGTTCGTATGCCTCGGAAACATCTGCCGCTCGCCGACGGCGGAAGGCGTGTTTCGCCATCTGGTCGCCAATGAGGGCCTGGCCGACCGGATTCGCGTTGATTCTGCCGGCATGGGCTCGTGGCACATCGGCCAGCCACCCGACAAGCGCGCCCAGGGCGCGGCCTGGCGGCGCGGTATTGATCTAAGCAAGCAGCGCGGGCGCCAAACCAAGCCGCAAGACTTCGAGCGCTTCGATTACGTCATCGCCATGGACCGCGCTAACTTCGCGTCCTTGAAATCTATCTGCCCCAAAGGGCATGAACGTCGCATCCACATGTTCCTCGATTTTGCGCCCGACGTGCCGGAAAGCGAGGTGCCGGATCCCTACTACGGGGGCCCGGGCGGGTTCGACGTGGTCCTCGATATGATCGAAGCAGCGTCAAAAGGTCTGTTGGAAGACATCCGCAAGACCCAACTCTAGAAAGTCTCAAGGAAGCGTACTGTGCGCCGAGACGTCAAGAATTCTATTGCCTACATCGTCGGTTCACCGGCGCTGAAAATAGCGACCATGGGCGGCGGTTGCATTGGCGATGTCTATAGGGTCGAGCTGGCGTCGGGCGAGACAGTGGTGGCCAAGGTCGGCGACGTGGGGAGCGGTCTCGAGCTAGAGGGATTCATGCTCTCCTACTTAGCCGAAAACAGTGAGCTTCCGGTGCCCGACGTCCTACACACCTCGGCCGAGCTTTTGCTGATGAGTTACCTTCCTGGCGGTGGCGGTCTTAATCCATCGGCCCAGGAGCAGGCGGCGGACCTTGTCGCGGCGCTGCACGGCGTCACACAAGCCGATTTCGGCTTCGAACGCGACACTGTGATAGGCGGGCTTCACCAGCCCAATCCCGTGTCTCGAGACTGGGTCACCTTCTTCCGCGACCAGAGGTTGCTTTATATGGGCACGGAAGCGGTCCGCGCCGGGCGGCTGCCGGGCCGGGTCATGCACCGCATCGACACGCTGGCGGCGCGATTAGGAGATTGGATTGGCAGTCCGAAGCGGGCATCGCTAATCCACGGCGACATGTGGACCGGCAATATTCTCAGCTCAGGCAGCGATATCATTGGTTTTGTTGACCCCGCGATTTATTACGCAGACCCTGAAGTCGAGCTCGCTTTTTCGACACTTTTCGGCACTTTCAGCGACGCTTTCTTTTCGCGCTACAAAGAGCACCGGCCTCTCAGGCCCGGGTTCTTCGAGGAGCGCCGCGATCTCTACAATCTTTATCCGCTGCTCGTCCATGTGCGCCTGTTCGGTGGCGGGTACCTCAATTCCGTTGACCGCACGCTGATGCAATTTGGATGCTAGAGTAGGCCTCTACCGCCGGCCTCAAGGAGTTCAACGATCGCATCCGCACCGGTTTCAAATTCCTTTTGCGCAGTGCAGACAGCGAGATCTCCGCTGGTATCACCGAGGCCTGCGACGAATATCATGCCTGGATCTTAAATTAGGTCTGGAGTTCAAGCCCCAAGCGGATACTCGGCAAGCGCCTCGTATTGAGCACCGTCGCGGTTGAGGTGCGAACGAAAGAGAGTAAAGGTCGAGATTGCGAACGGCCCGGCGGCGAAGGAATTGTGGGCTTCCATGTAAGCTCCAACGCCGCGTGGCGCGGACTTAAACCGTGCCAAAGTAACATGCGGCTTAAACTTGCGCCCCTCGCTTCCGAAACCGGCGCGCACGACCGCCGATTCGACCTTGGACTGGAGGTGGTGGAGCGGCGACGACTTCTCGGTTCCGACCCACAGCTGGCGCAGCCGGGTGCCGCTGGCGAACGAGCCAATGCCAGAAAACGACAGATCGAAAACAGAGGCCTCGATCCGACTTAACTCGTCGTCGAGATCGGCGGCCGACGGCTCGTCGACCGTGCCGATAAACCTGAGCGTTAGGTGCATGGCTTCGACATCGACCCAGCGCGTGCCGGCGAGCCCGGAGCGTAGGCCGGCAAGCCGCTCGCAGATGTCTTCTGGTATTGCAATTCCAACGAACAAGCGCATAGCTGCTCCCTCCTCATAGCTTACCAGTATGCCGCCTTAGGGCGCCGGGTTGGGGTCCTCGGCGTGGATCCTCTCGATCGCAGCGATCACTTCAGCGGTGAGTGTCAACTCGACCGAGGCGAGGTTGGCGGTGAGCTGTTCAGTGGTTGTGGCGCCGATGATGTTAGACGTCAAGAATCGCCGTGAGTTAGCGAAGGCGAGCGCCATTTGAGCCGGATCAAGGCCGTGCTCGCGGGCCAATGCGACGTACTTGAGGGTAGCAGTGACGCCGCGCGGCTGAAAATAACGCGCGTACTCGGGATAAAGCTTGTAACGCGAGGCCTCCGGCAGATTTCCGTCCATGTATTTACCGGTGAGCGCGCCGAAGCCCAACGGCGAATAGGCCAGCAGCCCGCAATTCTCGCGGATCGCTATCTCAGACAAGCCGATCTCAAATGTGCGGCACAACAGGCTGTAGGGATTCTGGATTGAGGCGGCGCGGGGCAGCCCGTTGGTCTCCGATATCCGCATGTGCTCCATCAATCCCCAGGGGGTCTCGTTGGAAACGCCGAATTCGCGGATGCGGCCGGCCTTAATTTCGTCATCCATGGCGGCGAGGGTCTCGGCAATCGGCGTCCACTGGGCACCCTCCGCGTGCTCGTAGCCGAGCCTACCGAAGTAGTTAGCCGGCCGCTCCGGCCAGTGGGTCTGGTAGAGGTCGATGTAGTGAGTCTTCAGTCGCTTCAGGCTAAGGTCGATGGCTGCCGTGATTTGCTCTCTGCCGAGCTTGAGATTACCACCGCGGATGTGCTCGAAGCGCGGCCCTGGGCCGGTTATTTTGGTCGCCAGCACGACCCGATCGCGGTTACCGCGGGCCCACATCCAGTTGCCGATGATTTCTTCAGTGCGGCCCTGTGTCTCGGTGCGCGCCGGGAATGAATACATCTCGGCCGTATCGATAAAGTTGACACCGCGCCCGAAAGCCATGTCTAACTGCTGGAAGGCCTGCGCTTCCGTATTCTGCTCGCCGAAGGTCATGGTGCCGAGGCAGATTTCGCTGACCGAGATGCCAGTGCATCCGAGGGGATTCATGCGCATGAGGAATATTCCCTGGTTGGACCGGGAGTGTGTTGCATCGGAGACTAGGTAGCCCGCCCGCATAAAAAGCAACAAGCCTCAAGTTTTTGACGAACTCTTTGGCTGCCATTAGTTGCCTCGGTGGCTGTTTGGTCGTGGGACCGTTCCTCACTCTAGCATAGGCTGAACTGAGCGTGTTTCCAGTAAACTCGGCCGCGCGCCGCTACGGGGCGCGTCATAGAAACACCGCCAGCACTCCGGTGTAACCGTAAAGCCGGTTGTTGGAGATTTCGCCATTGCCAAAGAAGCCGACGAGTGGGAAGTCACCGAGCACGTCGTTGATCAGCGCCATTTCGCAGCAGTCCTCGCCGAACATATTAGGGCCGCGCGCGACGCAGGAAAAATAAAGCCCGCCGCGGGGCGGTGTCGGCAGGCGGCGCTTGAGGTCTTCGGCCATACGTGTCAGGTCGTGTTTCGCCGCATTAGGGTCGCGGCGCACGAATATCACCCGCTCGCCGGCCTCGACGGGGCCGGCGATGGCGAGCCAGCCGCGTTCATGGTCCATACCGATCAGGTTGCGGACCAGGTAATCGCCGGTGTCCGAGCCGTGCACCGGAAAGGCAGCATGGATGTAGCCGGTGACCTGGTTAAGATCGCGTGCCAGGAGCTCGCCGACGTCGTCCTTGAAGACGTCAATAGCCGGGTTGCCGTCGAGGCCCGCGATTGTGTTGTCAAAGCAGTCGGAAATGATGTGCGCCGCGCCGACCGGCGAACAACCCTGGCTCAAGCCGGTCGCAACCTCAATCTCGGGCGCGAACAGGACGCCCGACAACCCGCCGCAGGTGACGTGGCCGGCAAGCTGGTGCTGAGCCGAGCGCGACGACGTTAGGCCGCCGACCAGAAAGCCCGGTAACTCCAAAGCCAGGTTTTCAATCTCTAGCGACAGCCCCTCGACCAGGGCTGGAATACGCGGGTTCATGGGATCGCCGTGAACGACCCCAAACGACGGCGACACGTCCTTCATCCAACGCCGTTCCGCGTCCGGGATTTGGTCCATGCTATCTTCGATCACAGGCAGAACCCGAAACGACGCCACAGGTAGACTGGCAATCATCGCCGCTGCCGCCGGCTCGTTGAAATACTCACGGTCACCGCCGCAGATGCCGAT
>PTLJ01000065.1 GCA_002938045.1 Alphaproteobacteria bacterium MarineAlpha3_Bin4 | reverse complement strand
CATTCGCTGGGAGAAGTTGAAGTACACCCTCAACTATAAGACAGAAAAAATTTAAAAATGTGGATCTGGAGTAATGCGCCGCCGTTTAAATGCCCGCAGCCATCAGCAGTTGCGGTCTCTACCGTCTACTAATCGGCGGTCCCAATTGCGGCCGCCGCTTTTCTGCGTGGTGGGTTCACCGGCCAACGTCCGCTGGGGGCCGGCCTAAGGCTGAGCTTTAGCCGGCTTGTAGCCAAGCTGTATTAGACATGTTTTGAACAATTTATGTTTGTTGCGCCTAGCATCGTAGCGGCGCATCTGGCTCTCGAAGGCAGCACCAGTATTGACGCCGGCACCACTGCTCATCGGGGCGTTGGCCATGTATTCGTCCTCGGCCAGCCGCTGGGCACGACTGTGGCAGTTGGCGCGGTTGATGGCCCACTGATCCTGGTCGATGCCGGGCTTGTCCCAGCGCGTCGGCGCGTATTCGGCGCAAGCGCCGAGGGTAACGGCGATGGTCAGGAGCAAGGCGGATCGGATCATGGCCGTCATGGTAGGGGGTTCGGTCTCCAGATCAAACCTTTCCCTTGCGGTGTGCCCTATCCGGCTACCGACCGGTTGACGTCGACCCTTGCCACCCGATGGCAGCGGAGATGGCCGACAGTTATCGGATCGCCGATAGCCTTGGCGTAAACTTCGAGGCCATCACCTACGAGATGAGCCATTGCGGCTTCTTCGCCTGAGGGAAGAGCGACTAAATCAATTGTCGGGCGCAAGGCATTTCCTGATAAAATTGACGATTTGGGGCCGGTCCCATTCGGCCGCCCCCTCAACCCGGACGACCTCGCGGCCGACGGCGTCGATGAGGATCGTCATCGGCAGACCACGGCCCTTCAAGCTCTCGAACAGTTTCATATGCTTGTCGAACAGAACTACCAGCTGGTCGAGTTTATTGATGGCGTAGAACTTCTTGATCACGGGCACGCCCTCGCTATCTTCGGAAACGGTGATGACGTCGATGCCGTGCTCGGCAAGCAACCCCTTGAGACGGTCGAGATGCGGCATTTCACGCACGCAGGGCAGGCACCAAGTGGCCCAGAAGTTGAGCACCAGCCTGCGGCCACGGTAATCAGCAAGGGTCGTCTCCGAACCGTCGCCGCGAAAGAAGACGGTCTCCGGCGCTGGTGCTGCCACCGCTGCCGGAATGAATCGCCGGAACGCATCCCTCGGCGCCTCGCATTTTCCGGCCTTGGCACTTGTATGGAGAGGCGATATGGAGACAATCAGCCCCACTGACGCCAGGGCCACGAAGCAGCGCAAGGCTGGGAAACGATTTTTCATTTTCGCCTGGCTCATGCTCGGCCTGACTCCATTGCTGACGCAGCGTAGACAGCGGAGAAGACGATGACGGACGACGGGACGAAAAAAAAGTCTGATGTGAGCGTCATTTGGGGCGGGCGATTCGCTGGTGGGCCCGGATTGGAGATGGAAGAGATTAATGCCTCCATTAATTTCGACAAGCGACTCTACGCCCAGGATATCGCCGCCTCCAAGGCTCACGCCGAGATGTTGCAAAGCCGTAGCATCATATCGGATGACGACGCCGATGCAATCCTCTCCGGACTCGACTCGATTCTGGCCGAGATTGAGGCCGGTGAGTTCGCCTACAACCGACAATTGGAGGACATTCACATGAATGTCGAGTCTCGGCTGCGCGAGTTGATCGGCGACGCTGCTGGGCGCCTGCATACGGCGCGTTCGCGCAACGATCAGGTGGCGACCGGTTTCCGGCTCTGGGTACGCGACGCGCTCGACCAACTCGACGGCGCGTTGCGCGAGCTACAATCGGCACTAATCGGCCAGTCCGAGACCCATGTCGCGAGCGTGATGCCGGGGTTTACCCATTTACAAACGGCGCAACCGATCACGCTCGGCCACCACCTGCTGGCCTATGTCGAGATGCTTGGGCGCGACCGCGGTCGGGCCGCCGACTGCCGCAAGCGACTCAACGAATGCCCGCTGGGGGCGGTGGCATTAGCAGGGACGTCCTTTGCCATCGACCGCAATTTGACCGCCGAAGCGCTCGGTTTCGACCGGCCAGCGGCCAACTCGGTCGACGCCGTCTCCGACCGCGATTTCGCACTCGAGTATCTGAGTACTGTGGTGATTGTCTGCGTGCATCTGTCGCGCCTGGCTGAGGAGTTGGTGATTTGGTCGTCGCAGCAGTTCGGCTATGTCGCGCTCGGCGACGCCTTCACCACCGGTAGTTCGATCATGCCGCAGAAACGTAATCCCGACGCTGCCGAGCTGATCCGCGCCAAAGCCGGACGTACGATCGGTGCCCTCAACACGCTGCTGATTGTGCTCAAGGGGTTGCCGATGTCCTACAGTAAGGACATGCAGGAAGACAAGGAGCCGGTGTTCGACGCCCACGATACGGTGATGCTCTGCTTGGCTGCGATGACCGGCATGGTCGCGGGGGCCGCCTTCAACACCGAGCGTATAGCCGCCGACGCCGGCAAAGGGTTCTCTACGGCAACAGATCTGGCCGATTGGCTGGTGCGTGCACTCGGGCTAACGTTTCGCGACGCCCATCACATCACAGGCGAGTTGGTTAAGATGGCCGAGGACAAGGACACGACGCTAGAGGCGCTCGAGCTTGCCGATATGCAGTCGATAGAAGCGGGCATCACAGCCGAGGCCTATGATGTCCTCGGCGTTGAAAACTCGGTCTCGAGCCGTGTCAGCTACGGCGGCACGGCGCCGGAAATCGTCCGGCAGGCCGTGAAACGGGCGCAGCAGCGGTTTTTGGGGTAAGATAGCCGCCGTTCGGCGATTTCCGGTTGCCGCCAGGGAGCGCAGGATACAGGTAACGCCTATGACGCAAAAGACCTCGATCATTATTGTTTTCGCCGCCGCCTGGTTGCTTGCCGGGTGCGGAGTTAAGTCGTCGCCCACTCGACCAGCCGGCAGTACCCTTTCGGGCGTTTACCCAGACCCTTACGCGCCGCCAGCTAAGGCCAAGCGCGAACCGGGCACGGCGAGCAAAATCCTATTCCAGTACCCCAACCAGCCGCCGCAGCAATAACGGGTGGAACGTCGACGATGGACCATTTCGAATACCGCGACGGCGAGTTCCATGCCGAGGAAGTGCCGATCGTACGCATCGCGGCCGAGGTCGGGACCCCGTTCTTCTGCTACTCGACGGCGACACTGACCCGGCACTACCGTGTATTCGCCGACGCCGTGAAAGATCTCAACGCCACAGTATGTTACGCGGTCAAGAGCAACTCCAATATTGCCGTCATCGCCACGCTCGCCGAGCTTGGTGCCGGCACCGACGTCGTCTCGGCCGGCGAGTTGAAGCGTGCCATCGTTGCCGGCGTACCAGCAGCTAAGATCGTCTTTTCCGGCGTCGGCAAGACGGCCGAGGAGATGGCCGAGGCGTTGCGCGCTGGCATCCGCCAAATTAACGTCGAATCGGAGCCGGAGCTGGCGGTACTGTCGGAAGTGGCGTCCTCGCTCGGTATCGAAATCGCGACCGCGGTCCGCATCAACCCAGATGTCGACGCCCGAACCCACAAGAAGATCACCACCGGCAAATCGGAGAACAAATTCGGAATCGAACTGTCGCTAGCGCGTCAGGTATACAACCGCAGCGCCGACCTTCCCGGGATCAAGCTTTCCGGTGTTGCCATCCATATCGGCTCACAACTAACGGAACTGGACCCGTTCCGAGAGGCCTATAGCCGGCTGGCTGAGTTCGTCCTGACGCTTCGCGAAGACGGCCATGCCATCGAGCACGTCGACCTAGGCGGCGGCCTCGGCATCACGTACGGGGACGAACAAGCACCGACGCCGAAGCAATACGGCGACATGGTAACGTCGATCGTCGGCGGGCTCGATTGCCACGTGACCTTCGAGCCCGGCCGCATAATCACCGGCAACGCGGGGCTTCTAGTGACCCGCGTCATCTACGTCAAGGACGGTGTCGAACGCAGGTTTTGCATCGTCGATGGGGCGATGAATGACCTCATCCGTCCGACCCTCTACGACGCCCATCATGAGATCGTCCCGGTCCGCGAGGCGGCGGCTAATGCCGAACTCGCGGAAATAGACGTTGTCGGACCGATCTGCGAATCCGGCGACTATCTAGCCCTCGGCCGGGCGCTGCCCGCCGTCGCAGCGGGCGACCTGCTGGCGGTGCGCACGGCTGGTGCCTATGCCGCTGTCATGTCTTCCACGTATAACAGCCGGCCGTTGGCTCCAGAGGTGCTTGTCAACGGCGATCAAATGGCGGTCGTGCGAAAGCGTATGAGCGTCGACCAGATGATTAATCTCGAGTCCTTGCCGGCATGGCTCGGCTCGGTCTCGGGCGCTGCCAGCGAGATCGGTGCATGACGCCCGGGACAGCGGGTCGGACTCCGAAAAACGGCCAGAGGCGCTTGCGGATGCAGCTGGCTCGCTCGGCGCTTGCCTGGGAGCGGCTGTGGCCACGGCTGTGGCCGGCGGTGGCGATTGTCTGCGTGTTTTTCGCTGTCGCCCTGCTCGATCTGCTGCCGTTATTGTCGGTTTGGCTGCATTCTCTGGTCCTGATTGCCTTCGCCGGCTTGATCGGCTATGCACTCCACGGCGTATTCAGCGGTGATTACCGGGTCTGCGACACCGCCGCCCGCCAACGGCTCGAGCGCGATAGCGGCCTCGCCCACCGGCCATTGACGGCGCTCCAGGACACGCTTGCGTCCGGTGCTGACGATGAGGCGACATCGGCCCTCTGGCAGGTCCACTTGCAGCGCATGGCCGAAGTCACCCAGCGGCTCCACGTGCGCCTGCCGTCGCCGGGAATGACAGCGCGCGACCCATACGGGCTCAGAGCCGTAGCGGTATTGTTGCTGGTCATCGGTCTGGCTGCCTCGGGCGGCGAAACGATAGGCCCATTGCAGCGCGCAGTGGTACCTGAATTTGGCGCCGGTGGCGACGACCGCTTGACGCTTGACGTCTGGGTCATGCCGCCGGCCTTTACGGGGTTGGCGCCGATCTTTCTCGAGCGCGCCAAGCTGTCGAGGATGGCGATGCCCGTCGATCAACCGACGTTGGTTCGGATCCCAGTCGGTAGCACGATTCTCGCGCAGACCAGCTTGGCTAGAACAGCGCCGGAACTACGGGTTGGCGGGCGCGTCACCCAGTTCGCTCCGATTGGAGAGAGCGAGGATCCGGGCGGCTTCAGGGTCGAAGTCTTGATCGGGGATGCTGACCAAAACGCCGCCGACCTAGTGGTCGAGATCAACGGCCGTCAAGCCGGCCAATGGCCGATCGAGGTGATCGCCGACACGCCGCCCGAGGTGGAGTTCCTGGGACCACCGAAACGGACCGGCCGCTCGTATTTGCGACTCGATTATGAAGCTCGCGACGATTACGCCTTGGCTAGCGTGCAGGCCGTCATCCGCCACCGCGAGGGTCACAGCGTGCCGGGCGGCGATAACTCGATCCGCATTGAGCTGCCAACGCCTGGCCTCGGTTTGCCCCTGGTCAAGGGTAACTCGATCCAGGACATGACCGCGCACCCCTGGGCTGGGCTGCCGGTCGAGATCCGCTTGCATGCGCTTGATGCGCGCGGCCAGGCCGGCGCCAGCGACGCGTTTGCGATGGTGCTGCCAGAGCGCGTCTTCAATCACCCGGTTGCGCGCGCCATCTTCGAGGTCCGAAAGCAACTCAACACGCCAGACGCCGCGGTAGTCACAGGTGTCGTTGGGGCGCTCGAGAAAATCGCCTCGCGCCCGCATCACTTCTACAATGACACGGTCGTCTTTCTGGCCCTCGTCATCGCCCGCAGCCGGTTGACCTATGCCCGCAGCGACGCCGTGGTGGCGTCGGTTCAGAATCTGCTGTGGGAGACGGCGATTCGTATAGAGGATGGAGATTTCGCGCTTGTCGAACGCGATCTGCGGGAGATCCAGGATCGGCTGATGGCGGCGATGCGGAATCGGGCCAAGGGCGAAGAGCTCGAGGGCCTGATGGACGAGTTGCAACAGGTTCTCGACAAATACATGGCAGCGCTAGCAAAGCATCTCAAGCGTGAGGGCTTGACCGACCTGCCGTTGAGCCCATCGGCGCAGATAATAGAGAACAGCAACCTGCAGTGGATGATTGACCAGACCCGCGAGATGGCCCAGACCGGCGCTCTTGAGGCGGCGCAGCGAATGTTGTCGCAATTGAACCGGATGCTCGACAGCATCCGACAGGGTGCGCGCATGGCAGGGCCGACGGAGGAGTTGAAGCGGGTGCGCCAACTGGTGGACGGCTTGCGCAGCCTGACCCAGCGCCAACAGCGGTTGCTCGACGAGACGTTCCGACAAATGCAGCGCGATCAGGCACGCCGTCAATCGCAGAATCCGGGCGCTCTGCAGACGCCGAAGCCGGGTCAACCCGGGCCGCAAGACCAACTGGGGCAGTGGGGCGAAGGCTTGGGCTACCGTTCGGGGATGGGAATGGCCCGCGACCAAGAGCTCCTGCGCCACGACCTCGGCCGGCTGATGCTGCAGATGGACGAGATGCTCGGCACGATCCCGTCTTCCCTCGGCCAAGCGGAGCGCTCGATGCGCGGCGCGACCCGGTCCCTCAACCAGGATGGCCCTGCCGGTGCGGTGCTGCAGCAGACCGAGGCCGTCGAAAAGCTGCGCCAGGCGACAAAGGGCCTGGCGGAACAGATGGCACGCAGGTTCGGCAGTTCGATCGGCATGATTCTTGGCCGGCCGGGGACTCGCCAGGACCGCTCCGGCCGCGACCCGTTTGGGCGCAATCCGGGCGGCGCGTTCGGCGCCTTAAT
The DNA here is from genome assembly GCA_002938045.1 of Alphaproteobacteria bacterium MarineAlpha3_Bin4. Lineage (GTDB taxonomy): Bacteria > Pseudomonadota > Alphaproteobacteria > Rhodospirillales > Casp-alpha2 > PTLJ01. The sequence goes on along the minus strand of PTLJ01000065.1, from coordinate 973 downwards.
CGACGACGGCGACGTGCGCGTGCCGACGCAAATGGAAATGCGCCGGGCGCGCGAGATTGTCGACGAGTTACGACGTCGCTCCGGCGAGCGTTACCGACCGCAGCCAGAACTCAACTACATCGAGCGGTTGCTGAGGCGGTTCTAACGATTACTGCGCTGGGGCCTCGGGCTTGGCGAAGGTTACCTCAAGGCGCCGGGCAAGGGCGGACGGTTCCTTGAGTCGCAACTTGAAGCGGATTTCGTCGCCCGCCTTCAACTGATTCTTGATCGGTGCAGTGTCGATATGCTGGACCTCGTTGCCGTCACCGTCGAACAGTGTGACCCGGATCAACGGCACCGGCCGGACGTCGCCGGAGACATTGGTAACGATGCCGCGCACCACCAGCACCTCGATGCTGCCATCCGTCTCGCGCACGGACTTTACATGGCCGATGTCGAGGCCGTCCCCGAATTCCTCACCAACGAACGGTATTATGTCGTAAAACGCCGACATCGCTGGCACCATTTCAACAATCATGCTCTTCAACGCGAACACGCCGCCCAGCAGGGCGACTACTATGACAGCGCTGGCGATGCCGATGATCTTGCCGATACTCCGCTTCTTTGGCACGTCTTCGTCGCCACCCTCATCGGCCGTGAGACCCTGCGGGATTGGTTCCGGTTCAGGGATGTCCTCGGGGTCAAGGATGTCGTCGCCCTCGTCGTCAGCGCTCTCGCCGGGCATCAGCGATTCGACGGGTTTCGGCTCGTCGTCGTCGCCAAACATCTCGTCGAGCTGTTCGCTCGACAGAATGTCGTCCATATCGCCACTGGCCTCGACCTCCGGCTCCGGCTCGGGTTCTGGTTCGGGTTCTGGCCCGGCCTTGGGCTCCGGCACCAGTTCGGGCATCGGCGTTGGCTCGGTCGCCGGTGTCGGTGCCAACGGTTGGATCGGCTGCCCGTAGCCCGGCGGAGCGCCCGGCTGTTCGCCCGA